>JACZKF010000547.1 GCA_014860175.1 Desulfuromonadales bacterium
GCACTTGAGGCATACGGTTTCCACCATCAGCGGTCGCATCAGACGCAGGTAGGTTGCGGAGCCGATAGGCTCCAGCGAAGACTGCTCCGTCACCCCCTTTTCAAAATTGTGCAGGGCACTCGCTTCCCAGTCGTCCGGAGCGTTCTCCAAGCGGACGGGCAAACGACTGGTGATATGCCCGAGGGTCCCGTAAATTGGATCACCCATATCATGGACAATACGGGTCATGTAAGAAGGGTTTATCAAAGTAAGAAGCTGGCCTGTACTGGTGCGGAGATCCCGCTCGGGGATATGTGCCAGATAAGGGTTGGGCGGGGTTTCAGCGGTGACCGGCACATAGACGCCGCTGTGCAAAAGAGACCAGTTTCGGAAGGCTAGATCTTTGCTGTGGCTGTGGCGAGCAGCGGTTGTCGCATTCGCAACAGCGGCCTGGTAGGACTGGTAATAATGCCATCCGGCCAAGGCGGCGATCACCATGGTCCAGAAGACAATGGCCAGGACGAAAGAGAGGCTCAACCGGCTCGTAATGAGATCGGTTGCGCTCGATGGCGGCATACCGCTGCTATTTGAAGAATTTTTCATGGGGAAGTTATCCTTCTTCGGCAACCCGGCCAGTAAGGAGTCGGATGTGAAGCGGGTCTCCGCGAAAGCTCGCCGCTAACGGAGACGCCGGGCATGTTCATCTCCTTGGGTGATGGTTGTCGTTGCCCCCTAGACCGTTTATCCGGTCAGGGGTGGGGGGCGGCAGAAAAGGGGAGCACGGGACGCCTTCCGGCAATCTTGCAGAACTCTTTTCCCGGGTAAGGTCGAGGTCAATGCCGTGCAGGCTTTGCCATAGTGCAGGGTGGGCTCGATCGAGGCAGATCTTCGAGGACAGCCCCTAGTGGACGCAAAAATGCCCACTTCTGGCGGCGCCAAAAACGGGCATTTTTGATGGTAAAAACACCTGAGTTTCAGCAACCCGGCTATCCCTGTGGGACCCGTGGCTTTGCGTCCCCGGGTTGCCCCGAGTTTGCCTTTGGACAGAATCTTATATTTGGTACGATAGGCCTTTACCATCACAATAGATATAAAAAAAATTTATTTTTCCGATACTTAGCAAGTGTTTAATATTGTTGGAACGCGGCGATGCTACTGGTCGCGCCCGATAAATAATCTCTTGAATGGGGAGGGATTTGTCCGGACATCTATGCACTGCCTTCCGGGCAGTAGCCGAATAGGCTGTTTCTTATAATCCTGACCTGCAGTAAAATCTCTTGCCTATATTCTAGGCAGCCCAGTGCAGCGCCCCACTACCCTTCCTCCTTCGACGCCTCACTGCCGCAAGTCGATTCAATCTTATTCACCCATCACCACTTTCTTGGCGCCTCCAACCTCTACAGAGAACTTTTTTCTGCCAAGGTGTGCCTTCACCAGGCAGATTTTGATCATGAAATCTGCCGCCCCTTCAGTTTTGACGACCCTTTCGACAAGAACTTCGTCCACCATGGCATCGAAGCCTTCCATGTTGATGGGCATACTCTCGGCTTCACTTTCTACATCTTCGAAGAAACATTGTTCATTTGCGATTGTCTTTATCGATGGCAACGACATGAAGTTCAACAATTTTCTCAACGATTTCGAGGTTCAGCATACGTTCGAAAGCCTCGGCCCCCGTACTATGCTGCTCAATGCCCGGACCATCGATGGTCTGAAGATGATTCTCCTCGCCATCGAAGACATTACCAAGCGCAAAGAGGCGGAAGAGAAGGTGCGGCGGAGCGAGGAAAGCTACCACTCGCTTGCCGACCTGAGCTCCGAGGCCATCCTGGTCACTATCGAGGAAAACCTCAGGTATGCCAATCCGGCCGCCGTCCGGCTCCTCGGGGCCGAAACAGCAGATGGGATCATCGGGCGCCCCCTCTTCGATTTTGTCGCGCCAGAGGACCACGGGAGCGTGCGCGATCGGATTGCACGGCTTAAGCAACAGAAGGTCGACAATGGTTTGCTTGAACAACGTTGGCGCCGAATCGATGGGGCGGACATCGATGCGGAGATGTCCGCCAGCGCGATCTCCTGGGGGGGAGAACCGGCTGTCCAAATGCTGCTGCGCGACATCAGCGCCCGCAAGAGCGCCGCGGCAGAACGCGGAACGGCTGTTGACCGAGGTCGAACGAAGAGCCCAGGAACTGGAGGCGGTCATCGAGTCCATTGCCGATGGGGTGGCGATCTATGACGCCGAAGGGAAGATCGTCCGCATCAACCCCGCGGCCGAGCAGATTACCGGTTTTCAACCGGAGGACTTTTCTGCCTCGATCGCGGAGCGCTGGGGCAAAGTCAGGGTAGAAACTCCCGATGGACAACCGGTGCCGCACGCGCAGGTTCCCGCTTTTCGGGCTCTGCGGGGCGAAACTGTGCAGGGGGAGTTGATGGTTCTGCATCTAGTGTCCGGCAGAACGATCTGGGTTTCCGTGAGTGCGGCGCCAATCCGGATCGGCTGGGAGATCCTCGGCGCGGTAGCCACTTTTGCCGATCTCACCCGCGTCCGGCAGATGCAGCAGGAAAGAGAAGCGTTCCTGCATTCCATCACCCATGACCTGCGCACGCCGCTGACGGTGATCCTGGGCCATGCCGAGCTGTTGCGACCTGAAATCGAAGGCGCCGACCTCGGGGAGATGCCGGACATCAATATCCGATCCATTTTGCTGGCCGGCAGGCAGATGGCCAAGATGATGGAAGACCTGGTGGATCTTGCCCAGTTCGAAGGGGGCAAGCTCAAGGTCGAACCCGAGCCGACCGATGTGCCGGCTTTCCTCGCCGACTACCTGAAGCGGGCGCAGGTCGCAATGGATGTTTCGAGGGTAGCGGTGAGCCTGGCGCCCGACCTGCGGTGGCCGGCCTTGGCCGATTCTCGCACCCTGGAGCGAATCCTCAGTAATCTGATTGGGAACGCCCTGAAATATTCAGAGGATTTGGTCACTGTTTCGGTGGGGGCGGCAGGGGAGGAAATCGTCATTTCGGTGGCTGATAAAGGCCCCGGCATTCCACCCGAGGACTTGCCTCGGATCTTTGATCGCTTCTTCCGTGCTGCAGGGACCAAAGGAGAGGGACTCGGGCTGGGTCTTTATATCACCCGCACCTTGGTGGAAGCCCACGGCGGCCGCATCTGGGCGGAGAGCACGCCTGGAGAGGGGAGCACATTCTTTTTTACCCTGCCTGCTGGCATTCCGGACAAGAAGGATACTCCATAAAATTCGTCGCCTCCTGTGTTCTGTTTCTTGTCTCGCGACTTCTCGGGAGGTCGCGTGCCTGCCTGGCCTGAGATCCTATCACTCCTGCCCCAAGAGAAAGGGGCCATACAAGCCGAGATCTGTTTCGCAGGTAGAATGATAAGAGTCAATGCTCGCGGACTGCGAGCGCATCGTTGATTTCCGCCTCGGATGGCTCATCTTGATGGAGGAGTGACATGGTTAAGCCAGCAAAGAACACGATTTGCCTTTGGTACGATGGCGACGCCGAGGCCGCGGCGCGTTTTTACGCCAAGACATTTCCCAATTCGTCCGTCGACGCGATACACCACGCCCCGGGAGACTTCCCTTCCGGGAAAAAAGGGGATGTGTTAACGGTTTGGTTTACCGTGATGGGCGTTCCCTGCCTCGGGCTCAACGGCGGCCCCGCGTTCAAGCACAACGAAGCATTTTCTTTTCAGGTCGCAACCGTGGATCAGGCCGAAACCGATCGTTACTGGGACGCGATCGTCAACAACGGCGGTCAGGAGAGTGCATGCGGCTGGTGCAAGGACAAATGGGGTGTGTCCTGGCAAATTACGCCGATCGCCCTGACGAAAGCGATCACTGATCCCGATACGGCTGCAGCCAAACGCGCGTTCGATGCAATGATGCAGATGAGAAAGATCGACATCGCTAGGATCGAGGCGGCATGTCGCGGTTAAGCTGGGCAAAGACAAAGGGCCACTCAGACGAAGGATTGGAGTGGCCCGCTTTTTCCATCCATCCTGACTGGGAGATCCGACAATGAACAATCAATTCAAAAGCAAGAAGTTGCTGGTCGTCGGCGGCACCAGCGGGATGGGCCTGCAGACGGCCGGCATGGTCCTCGCTCAAGGCGGTAGCACGGTAATCATTGGCAAGCGCCCGGAAAAGACCGAAGAGGCGCGCAAGGAACTGGCTGCGCTGGGTAAGGTCTGGGCGCTGACGGCGGACTTGTCCAGCGATGAAGGGCTGGCCGCCCTGCTCAAGACTATCGACGAGCAGCATGCGGACATCGATCTGCTGGTCAACGCGGCCGGCATTTTCTTCCCCAAGCCGTTCCTGGAGCATCAGGACGCGGACTATGATCAGTACATGAAGCTGAACAAGGCGTTCTTCTTCATCACCCAGAAGGTCGCCGCCAACCTGGTCGCCAGGGACCGCCCGGGCGCAATCGTCAACATCGGCTCGATGTGGGCCAAACAGGCCATCGCGGCTACGCCGTCGTCGGCCTACTCCATGGCCAAGGCGGGCTTGCACTCGCTGACCCAGCACCTGGCCATGGAACTGGCACCGAAGCACATCCGCGTCAATGCGGTGTCGCCGGCGGTGGTGGAAACCCCGATCTACGAGGGCTTCATCCCGAAGGCCGAAGTGCACAGCACCCTGCAGAGTTTCAACAACTTCCACCCGATCGGTCGCGTGGGCACCCCCCAGGACGTCGCCGAAGTGATCACCTTCCTGCTGTCAGACAAGGCGAGCTGGGTCACCGGCGCGATCTGGGACGTGGACGGCGGCGTAATGGCCGGCCGCAACTGATGCACGGCTTCCTCCTGTTACATGTATAACGCTTGTGTAGCACCTAGTGTTCGACAGCCTCCAGGACAGGACCCAGCGGCTGGCCCAGTCCATGATCGCCAGGCAGAGAAACCCGCGGCGCATCGGGATGTAGCTGATGTGGGGCGGCGAGCGCCTCGTAGAGGGCGTCGAGGACCCGCGGGCGCACGTTCTGGCGCAAGAAGGCGCGCGGAGTGGGCGACAGCAGCCGGTTGGACAAGAAAACAAACACCAGGCGCTGGCGCGGGTCGACCCACAAGGCGGTGCCGGTAAAGCCGGTGTGGCCGAACACATCCGGCGAAGCCAGGCGCGACGGGTAGCCACCGTCGAGGGCCGAATCGCTGCGGTCAAAACCGAGGCCGCGCCGGCTCGCCTCCCCCTGGCGGGCGCTGAAGGCGGCGACGGTGTCGGGGTGCAGATGCCACTGACCGCCGTAGTGGCCGCCATTGAGCAGCATCTGGCCGATGATCGCCAGATCGTAGGCGCTGGCGAACAGCCCGGCATGGCCGGCGACGCCGCCGGCCAGCGCCGCTCCGGGGTCGTGCACGTGCCCGCACAGGAGCTGGTGGCGAAAGAAGGTGTCGTTTTCGCTCGGCACGATGCGCGCCTGAGGAAAGCGCTGGCGCGGCAAAAAGCCGGCGCTTCTGGCCCCGAGCGGGAGGTAGAACTGCGCCTCGACGTAGGCGTCGAGGCGCTGGCCGGTGACGCGCTCGACGATCTCCTTGAGCATGTACATGCCAATATCGCTGTACAGGTAGCGCCCCGGGCTTTGCAGGCGCGAGCCGAGCATTTTGGGCCACATCACCTCGGCGTAAAAGGCGCTCGGTACATAGTAGCGGTGCGCCACTTCGACCGCCTCCGGGCCGCCGACGGCGGCATGGCGGCGCGAAGAAGTCGAGCGCTTTCGTGCCGGCTCGGGGCTGGTGAGCAGGTTATAATGGGGCTGGAGGTGATCAGATGATGGACGGTCCGGGGGTCGCAGCCAATCCGTCAAGCATGTCGGGAGGTCCATGCAGCTCGAGCAGAAGCTCAAGACGGAGAATTGAGGAAAAAAATGAAAACGGCCGATTTCACAAGTGAAATCGGCCGTTTCTCTTATGGCTCCCCACGTTGGACGTTATTCGAACTTTTTTCACGCTTCCGCAGGCAAAAAGCTGATTGCCGAGCCCTGCTCGGCAAGAAGACGACGGATCAGGCGGTAGGTAATCCCCCAAAGTAGCGGGCGGCCCTCGCCGAGCAACCGTATGGCAGGGTAACGGCGCAACCGCTCGCCGACGAGAAGGGTGTGGTCATCACGGGGGAGGCCGGGATCTGGAAAATCCGGGGAGGTGCTATATAGTCGGTCCAACGGGATTTCCCCTTCCTTTTCCCCGTCTCGCTCCCGCGGACGCCAAGGAGATCGCTATGACCTCACATCGCCTCCGTCGTACCCTGGCCATTTCCGTCATCACCCTCGGTGCCCTACTCGCCCTCACGTTCCCGCCCCGCCAGGACCCAGCCTACGCCCAGCAGGCGCGGGACAAGCAGGCCAGGGCCGAAATTGCCGGGATCAGTCGCCAGCCGAGCGAGGCCGCACGCGACGTGCTCCTCCACCCCGATGACACGGTCATCCTGCTCCTCGACCACCAGACCGGTCTGTTCCAGACAGTCAAGGACGTTCCCGTGGCGGAGCTGCGCAACAACACCATAGCGCTGACCAAGATCGCCCAGCTCGCCGGCATTCCGGTCATCACCACAGCTTCTGAGCCCAACGGCCCGAACGGGCCGCTGATGGAGGAACTCCAGAACCTGCCAAACGCGACGTACGTCCCCCGCAAGGGTGAAGTCAGCGCCTGGGACAACGCCGACTTCGTCAAAGCCGTCGAGGCCACCGGGCGCAAGACGCTGGTCATCGCCGGCGTCTGGACGAGCGTCTGCGTCAACTTCCCCGCGCTCCAGGCCAAGGCCGATGGCTACAAGGTCTACATCGTCACCGATGCCTCGGGTGACCCGAGTATGATGGCGTCGCAGACCACGTTGAGCCGCGCGGTGCAGGCGGGGATCATCCCCGTGTCGACGAACGTGGTGTTGTGCGAGGCCCAGCGCACCTGGAACCGGCCGGACGCGGCGCAATGGGGCGAGATCTATGCCCTGCTTGTACCGAACTACCGCGCCGCGATCGAGAGCTATCAGAGGGCGCAGGAAGCCGCCAAGCAGACTCCGCAAAAGGAAGAGAATAAGGCCAAGCCGCAGCCCCCGGCGCGAAAACAGTAGCGATCTGACGGGATGTAACACGCTCTCGGCGGTATAGCGCCGCATGCCGGCGAACTCACCCGGCGGGCGCGGCTCCAGGCGGGCCACGCCCACACCGTTTAGCGACAAGCCAATTTAAGGAGGAACGTTATGCGTTCGCCATTGCGTATAGGGACGATCGCCATGAGCGCGGCGGCCGTGTGGCTGGCATGCGTGACCGCAGTCGCGCAGCCGCCGCAACAACAGCCTGTTGACCTGATTGTCACCAACGCCAAGGTCCATACGATGGATGATCAACGTCCGCAGGCAACCGCCTTCGCGGTGCGCGATGGCAAGTTCGTCGCCGTGGGCGACGCGGCGGAGGTGGGGCGCTTTCGCGGCGCGAAGACCCGCCGTATCGATGCGCGCGGCCACACCCTGATCCCCGGCTTGAACGATTCGCACGCCCACGCGATCCGTGGCGGCCGCTTCTACAATCTTGAACTGCGCTGGGATGGCGTCGATTCGCTCGCTCGCGCCCTCGGCATGATCCGGGAACAGGCGCAGCGCACTCCTCCCGGGCAGTGGGTACGGGTGATCGGCGGCTGGTCCCCGTATCAGTTCGCGGAGAAACGGATGCCCACGGTAAAGGAACTCAACGAGGCCGCACCCGACACACCGACCTTCGTGCTGTTCCTCTACAGTCAGGGGATCATCAATCGCGCCGCGGTACAGGCGCTGGGCCTCACCGAGCAGACTCCCGCGCCGGAAGGGGGGCGCTACGAGTTTGTCGATGGCGGAGCGATCCTGCATGCCGAACCGAACCCGCTCATTCTCTACCAGATGATTGCCAAGCCGCCGCAGCTCTCGGCGGCGGATCAGGTCAATTCGACCTTGCATTTCTACCGGGAGATGAATCGGCTGGGGATGACCAGTGCGGTCGATGCCGGTGGCGGCGGACACGCTTTCCCCACCGACTATGCGGGGAGCCAGGAGCTGGCGCGCAAGGGGGAGATGCCGGTGCGCATCAGCTACTATCTCTTCGCCCAGACGCCGGGCAAAGAGGCGGAAGATTTTGAGCGCTGGGTCACCGAATACCAGGTGGGCAGGAACGAGGATAAGCGCCTGGAGCATGGTTTCGAGCTTGAAGGCGGTGGCGAGTTCCTGGCGCATAGCGCCGGCGATTGGGAAAATTTCCTGGCCGCGCGACCGACCTTCGATGCCCGCCTGGCAGCCGGTCAGGACCCTTTCGGCGACCTGCACGAAATCGCGACCATCCTGGTGAAGAACCGGTGGCCGCTGCACCTGCACGCGACCTATGGCGAGACGATCCGGCACGTCATGGGGGTGTTCGAGAAGGTGAAGCGCGAGCAGGGGCGCTTTGCGCCGCGCTGGGCGATCGATCATGCCGAAACGGTAGCCGACGAGGAGTTGCGGCGGATCAAGGCGATGGGGGGCGGCATCGCGATCCAGAACCGCATGGCCTTCGCGGGCGAGTTCTTCGTCGAGCGATACGGCCGCGAAGCGGTGCGGCATGCCCCGCCGATACGCAAGATGCTGGATCTGGGAATCCCCGTCGGCGCCGGCACCGATGGCACCCGCGTCAGCAGCTTCAATCCCTGGCCGTCCATGTACTGGCTGGTGACGGGCAAGACCGTGGGCGGCATGCAGCTCTTTGCCGAGGATAACCGGCTCACGCGCGAGGAGGCCTTGCGCTTGTTCACGGCGGGGAGCGCCTGGTTCAGCCAGGAAGAGGACGTCAAGGGCCGCATCGCCCCCGGCATGTATGCCGATTTCGCGGTGCTGAGCGACGACTACTTCAGTGTGCCGGAGGAGCGGATCAAGAGGATCGAATCGCTGCTGACGGTGGTGGGCGGCAGGGTCGTCTATGCGGCCGGGCCGTTCGCTGGGCTCGGTGAAGGGCTGGAGCCGCCTCCGCTGCCGCCGGTGAGCCCGGCCTGGTCGCCGGTCGCCCATTTCGGTGGTTACCAGAGCGGGACAAGGGAGGCGACTCAGCAATAACCGACGCCCGCGTCGGCTTCCAGCAGCAGAAACAGCGCCGCGAGAAGGTCCGGGTGGGCAGATGGACAAGACCAGCGCACAGAGGGAAGCGGCTATCAAAGGTGGTCTGCGGCGACAACTGCTGCGCGTCACGCTCGCGGCAGGGGTCTTGCTGGGCCACGCAGCACAGCTTTGTGCCGAACCGCCGCCCGAAGCGCCCCCCATCCAGAGCGTCCGCTACACCGAGGACTACGGCTACCTGCGACACGGCGACGCCGCCGCCGAGGCGCTCTCCCCGTGGGCACCGCTCAAGTATATTCCGCTCCATGAGGCGGGCGACGTCTACCTCACGCTCGGCGCCGAGTTCCGGCTTCGCTACGAACGATTGCAGGACAACAACTGGGGCGAGGGGCCGCAGGATGATGACGGCTATCTCTGGGCCCGCGCGCTCCCGCTGGCGGACCTGCACTTCGGCCGGAACGTCCGCATCTTCGGCCAACTCATCAGCGCAGCCGTATACGATCTCGACTTCCCCAAGAGCCCGGTGGATGAGGATCGGCTCGACCTGCTCCAGGGGTTTGGCGACGTGCGACTGCCACTAGGAGGACAGGAGCGCCCATCTCTCACGCTCAGGCTCGGCCGGCAGCTCCTGACCTACGGCTCGGGAAGGCTGTTCGACCTCCGGTACGGACCGAACGTGCTTCAGGCCTTCGACGCGGCCAAGGCGTTCGTCGAGACGGACCGCTGGCGCCTTGACCTCTTCTACGCCCGCCCGGTCGATCACCGCCTGAGCGAGTTCGACGACCGGACCGACGACCGCCAGTCCGCCTGGTCACTCTACGGCACGCTCAAGCCACGCCCGGATGCACCCCTCGGCCTCGACCTCTATTATATCGGGTATCGCAACAAGGACGCCGTCTTCGCGACGGCGACGGGGCGCGAACTCCGACACACGCTCGGCGCGCGCCTCTTCGGTGAATCGCGCGGTTGGGACTGGAACTTCGAATTCTTCCATCAGTTCGGCGACTTCGACGCGCCGGGCGCCGACGGGGACATCTTTGCCTGGTCCATCGCGTCGGACACCGGCTACACCTTCGAGCAGGCACCGCTTATGCCGCGCCTGGCGCTTCGGGCCAACATCATCAGCGGCGATCGCGACCCCGAGGACCCGGACGTCCAGACGTTCAATCCGCTCTTTCCGAAAGGGAAGTATTTCGGAGAACTCTCGCCCCTCGGTCCATCGAACCTCATCCACGTGAACCCCTACGCCGTGCTTCACCTGTCGGAGAAACTGCAGCTCATGAGCAACTTCGCCTTCTACTGGCGGCAGAGCAAGGACGACGGCATCTATGCGCTGGGCGGCATGGAGCAGCTCCGCGCCGGCAATGGAAGCGACTCACGGTACATCGGCACGCAAGCCGAGCTGCTCCTAGAATTTCAGGTCAGCCGCCACCTGTCGGTCGCCGGCTCCTATTCGATTTTCACCGCAGGCGGTTTCATCGAGGATACCGGCGCCGATAAGACGATGCACTTCGTCGGAATGGAATGGATGTACCGGTTTTAGCCTTGATGACGGGCGGGATGTGCGAGCCTCTCCTGCTCTCTGATCGGCGGCATCGCCGAGAGGCAGGAGATGCTCGACTTCTGCGGCGAGCACAACATCACCGCAGGGGTGTTTCGGGGTGAGGACGGTTGGCTATGACACCGGCGTTTCCCTTCGCTGATGCCCAAGCCGGACTCGAACTTCCAAGCGGTTGATTTTGCAGGAATTTACAGCGAGACCATTTAAGCCCAACAGAAGCTAAAAATGCAAACGGCCGATTTCACAAGTGAAATCGGCCGTTTCTCTTATGGCTCCCCACATTGGACGTTATTCGAACTTTTTTCACGCTTCCGCACGGGAAAAGCTGATCCGCTATTCAGTGGCCTCAGCGCCCGCAGCCTGTTGCCGCAAGCCCGTGATGTCGCGCAATGGCGGTGCGCCGAACATTCGGCTGTATTCGCGGCTGAACTGCGAAGGGCTCTCATAGCCGACCTCGAACCCCGCAGTTGCCGCATCCAGGTGCTCCGTGAGCATCAGCCGCCTCGCTTCGTGTAGGCGGAGCCACTTCTGGTATTGCAGCGGACTCATGGCCGTCAATGACCGGAAGTGGTGATGGAAGGTCGAGGTGCTCATCCGAGCGAAATCCGCCAGGTCATCGATGCGGAGCGGCCGGTTGAAATTGCCCTTGAGCCAGTCGATAGCCCGCGCGATCTGCTGGCTCTGGCTCCCCGCCGCGCCGATCTGCCGCAGATGCGCCCCCTGCTCGCCTGCCAGCAGGCGGTAGAGGATTTCTTGCTGGACGAGCGGCGCCAGGATCGGGATGTCCTCGGGCGCATCGAGTAGATCGATCAAGCGCAGGAAGGCATTTAGCAGCGGCAAGGAGATCTCGCTGACGGCCATCCCCCGGCCGGCGGGCTGGACGCGGGGCGCCGGAAGGTTGTTGTCTACCATCAACTGTGCGATCTCACGCTGATCAAGCACCAGGGTCAATCCGAGATAGGGTTTCTCCCTGCTCGCCTCTGTGATCTGCGCCACCACCGGCAGATCCACCGACGTGACCAGGAAGTGGTAGGCGTCATACGGGTAGACGTCCTCTTCGAGCATCACCCGTTTAGCCCCCTGGCCGATCAGACAGACGCTCGGGCCCAGCATGTAGCTCGCGGGTTCTGTCGGCCCTTCCCACCGGTGGACCGACAGGGCCGGGATCGCGGTATCCAGCCGGTTTTTCTCCCCGGTCCATCGAGCAATCCTCTCCGCAAGCCCTTCGCGCGCAACCTTCAGCTCATCATCCTTCCGACCTGACTTCACTTCATGTTCGTACATCGGTTCGTCCTCCCATCCTGGTTCCTGTACATCCTATCAGGGCAGCCCTCGCGACACAACACAGTGGTCGCCCCGTCAGACGATCAGGCAAGAATCAGGCAGGATCGGTCTACCGCCTCGTCAGTCCGCCGCAGTAAGGTATAGTCAAACATCTCCAAGAGGGTAACTGGCGAGGCAGATTAGCTGGTTGCCACACGGAACTTATTGAAAGGACATCGAAATGAGCAGAAAAGGCATGATGGCTCGTTGTTTCCGTATCTTCACTGCGACGGCGATGAGTATGGTTTCACTCACAGCCAGCTATGGCATTACATCCGCGGCAGAGATAGTGGGTGGAGCAAGCAATTTCTACAAGAGTGACGAGGTAACGATGCAGAGAGTTGAATTTAAAAACCAATACAACATGAATGTTGCAGGCAACCTTTTTACACCAAAAAAGTTGAAGCAAAGCACCAAAAATCCCGCAATCATTATCGGGCATCCCATGGGAGCAGTAAAAGAACAAAGCGCGAATCTGTATGCCACGAAAATGGCTGAACAGGGATTCGTAACTTTGTCTTTGGATTTGTCTTTCTGGGGAGAGAGTGAGGGTCAGCCTCGCAATGCGGTCTCGCCGGATATCTATGCCGAGGATTTCAGTGCGGCGGTGGATTTCCTGGGCACCCGGCCGTTTGTTGACAGGGATCGGATCGGGGCTATCGGAATTTGTGGCAGCGGGAGCTTTGTCATCAGCGCAGCCAAGATCGACCCGCGCATGAAAGCCATTGCGACCGTCAGCATGTACGATATGGGCGCTGCCAACCGTAATGCGCTCAAACACTCCCTGACCATTGAACAACGAAAGAAAGTCATTGCAGAGGCAGCGGAGCAGCGCTATGTGGAGTTCACGGGCGGTGAAACCCAATACACCAGTGGGACGGTGCATGAGCTGAAGGAAGACACTCACCTCATTCAGCGTGAATTTTTCGACTTCTACCGCACCGCCAGAGGCGAATTCACTCCTAAAGGCTCGTCGCCAAAACTTACAACGCACCCGACGCTTACCAGCAACGTCAAATTCATGAATTTCTACCCCTTCAATGACATCGAAACGATTTCCCCCCGTCCAATGCTGTTCATCACGGGTGAGGACGCTCATTCCCGAGAGTTCAGCGAAGACGCTTACAAGCGGGCGGCCGAACCGAAGGAACTCTATCTTGTCCCCGGCGCCGGGCATGTGGATCTGTACGACCGGCTGAACTACATCCCCTTCGACAAGCTCACCACTTTCTTTAGCAAATACCTGAAGTAGAGTGATGAGAGGGGAGAGGAGAAAGACGACATGAAAATGTGCAGGCGATTATCGATCCTTAGCTTGGCTGCAACGCTGGCTGCCGCCATGGTGCCGGCCAGCTACGCCAGCGACGGGGGCGGTCGAGCGACGGCGCAGGGACAATCCGAGAAGAGGGAAAACACGATGAAAATCCGCTTGGATGTCGAAGGAACGGCAGTCACGGCCATTCTCGCCGATAATCCCACGTCGAGGGATTTTGTTTCCCTGCTGCCCCTGACGCTGACCCTGGAAGATTACGCAGGGACCGAGAAAGTCAGTGATCTGCCACGGAAGTTATCCATAGAGGAGGCGCCGGCAGGCGCCGATCCCTCCATCGGCGATATCGCTTACTACGCGCCTTGGGGGAATCTGGCGATCTTTTACAGGGACTTTGGTTATTCGACCGGGCTGGTGATCCTCGGCAAAATCGATGATGGGATGGAAACCTTGAGTACGCCCAGCCCTCTGCGGGTAACGATTGAGCTTCTCAAGTAAACCATCACAAGCCTGTGTAAGGAGAAAGAAATGAACTATACGGCATTGCTGTTATCGCTTTCGCTGATTGTCTTGGTGAATGGTTTTACAGGCCAGGCCCTAGCAGGAGAAGCAGTCATGAGATCCCAGACCATATTGCCAGCCGGCTCTCAAGCCTCCGTCAAGGGGCCTGCCGAATACTTTACCGGCGACGTCCGCATCGACCCTCTTTTCCTTGCCAATGAGGCGACGCCCGTTTCCAGCGCGTACGTCACCTTCGAACCGGGGGCGAGGTCCGCCTGGCACCTTCATCCGACAGGACAGCACCTGGTCGTCACCGCTGGCGTGGGTCGGACGCAGGAGTGGGGCGGCCCGATGGTGGAGATCAAGGCAGGGGACGTGATCTGGTGTCCGCCAGGGGTGAAGCATTGGCACGGCGCATCCCCGACCACCGCCATGACCCATATTGCTATCACCGGAACGGTCAACGGCAAGAATGTCGATTGGTTGGAAAAGGTAACCGACGAGCAATACCACGGAAAATAGGAGTTGCCGATGAGCGTAAAAATAATGGCAATTCCGGCCATCCTCGTCGCCTCGATATTTAGTATTTCCGCCGCCTCGGGAGTACAGCCTATGGATGCCACCCAAACTCTAAGTGCAAGACAGCAAGGAATCGTGCCGATCGCGGCCTTTACCGCCACCGGTGATCTGGAAAGGTTGCGCCCGGCCCTGCACGAAGGTCTGAAAGCGGGTCTGACCGTAAATGAAATCAAGGAAATCCTGGTACAGATGTATGCCTACGCGGGATTTCCCCGCAGCCTGAATGGCATCAACACCTTTATGGAGGTTCTGGCTAAGCGACAGGCGCAAGGCATCAAGGATGAGGTGGGCAAAGAAGCTAGTCCCTTGCCCGTCGACATGAACAAAGACGAATACGGTGCAAAGGTTCGGGCCAAACTCGCCGGGCAGGAAATCATTCCCCCTCCCGGCGGCTACCAACTGTTCGCCCCCATTATCGACACGTTTTTGAAAGAGCATCTTTTTGCGGACATCTTCGCCCGCGACAACCTCGATCATCAGAGCCGAGAACTAGCCACGATTGCGGCTCTCGCCAGCATGACCGACACGGCACCCCAGCTTCGGTTCCATCTCGGGGCGACGATGAATGTCGGCCTGAGCGAAGCGCAGATGCGGGATTTCATCTCCGTCCTCCGCGCGAAGGTAGGCGAAAGGGAGGCCGAGGATGCTGCGGAAATTCTAGCTGAGGTCTTGCGCAGCAGGGCAAAGTGATGACGACAGCACGCGATCGGCATAGGGGAGGAGAACTCATCCCGACCATCGGTTTCGAGGTCAGCACGCGGCTCGCCTGAGAAATTCCGCCTGGCGTCAAACCAAACAGGAGCAGACAAAATGGATACGAGTGGGAAAGGAGATTTTACAGGAAAGGTCGCGTTCGTGACCGGCGCAGCGAACGGCATCGGTCGCGCGGCGGCGCTGGCGTTTGCTCGCGCGGGCGCGAGCGTGGTCGTCGCCGACGTTTCCGAGCAGAACAATCGAGATACAGCGCGCATGATCCAGGAACTCGGCGGACATGCACTCGCCGTCACCTGCGACGTGAGGCGGAACGAGGACATACAGCGGGCGCTGAACGCGACCATCGAAACCTTCGGGCGGCTGGACTTCGCGTTCAACAATGCCGGTATCGAATACGCCATCAAGCCCGCGGCGGACGTCACGGAGGAGGAGTGGGACAGCATCCTCGACATCGACCTGCGGGGCGTTTTTCTGTGCATGAAGCATGAAGTTCCGCTGATGCTCCAGCAGGGGGGCGGCGCCATCGTCAATACCTCTTCGGGTGCCGGGGTCAGAGGTTTCAAAGGTGGCGCGGCCTACGTCGCCGCGAAGCACGGTGTGATTGGTTTGACCAAGGCGGCGGCTCTCGACTACGCGCAGGCGAATATCCGCATCAATGCCGTGTGCCCAGGGATCATCGACACGCCGATGATGGATCGCTTCAGTGGCGGGACCGCTGAGGGACGGCAGGCGGTAATCGCGCAGGAGCCGGTCGGACGGATGGGGCAGCCTGAGGAGATCGCGGCGGCTGTCGTCTGGCTGTGTTCGGATGCGGCCGCCTTCATTGTCGGCCATGCCATGGTGATCGATGGCGGGCAAACGGTGTAGAGCGCGTGGTGAACAGGCGCGTTAGCTATCGCTGCGATGAGCGGCTGCTTAAGGCGGATTGTCAAGTATCGCTTCTCCATCGACATGAGGTCGCTTAAATCCGAGTGCCCTCACCGGCGGGCAAGAGGATTACGGTCGCCAGCGTTGTCTTATACCCGGCTTTCTTTCCGTCAGGAATACGAAATGACTTCAGAAAAAAATCTCATACCCAGAATAACAGGAGGTATTCAAATGAACAATCAAGAGCCAAACTCCGACATCGAGCATGATCAAAGCAGACGCGACTTCCTGCTAACTTCTGCAATTGCTGTAGCTGGCGCAGGAGTCGCTGGCATCTTGAACCCATTGCAGGCATTCGCAGTTGAGCCAAAGGGCAGCAATGGGAAAGATAAAGCGAACGAAAAAGATAATAATATGAAAAACCGAAAACTAGGCGCCTTAGAAGTCTCGGCACTTGGCTTTGGCAACATGAGCCTCAGCGGCGGCCACTACGGGCCGGGTGTGGATCGAGCCCAGGGCATCCGCATGATTCGCGAAGCCCATGAGCGAGGGGTCACGTTCTTCGACACCGCGGAAGTGTACGGTCCCTACGTCAACGAGGAACTGGTCGGCGAGGCGCTTGCGCCAGTCCGCGACAAGGTTGCCATCGCCACCAAGTTCGGTTTCAAGATCGACGGCACGAACGGGTTGGACAGCAGACCGGACCATATACGGGAGACCGTCGAGGGGATGCTCAAGCGTCTCAGGACCGACCGTATCGATCTGCTTTACCAGCACCGAGTCGATCTCTCCGTGCCGATCGAAGACGTGGCCGGCACGGTCAAGGATCTGATCGACGCCGGGAAGGTCCTGCACTTCGGCCTCTCGGAGCCGAGCGCGAACACCATTCGCCGCGCACACGCGGTTCAACCGGTCGCCGCCATCCAAACCGAATACTCGCTCATCGAACGGAGCGTGGAGCACAACGGCGTCCTGCAAACGTGCGAAGAGCTTGGCATAGGCTTCGTTCCGTGGGGCCCGCTCGGACAAGGCTTCCTGCCCGGGACAATGGACGTGAACGCACAGTCCACCTTCGACCCGAAGACCGATCTGCGAGCGACGTTCCCGCGCTTCTCCCCCATGGTCATGAAGAACAATCAGCCGATCATCGAGATTCTGACGACGTTCGGCGCCAAGAAGGGCGCAACGCCTGCCCAGATCGCGCTGGCATGGTTGATGGCGCAGAAGCCGTGGATTGTTCCGATTCCCGGCACGACCAACATGGATCACCTGCGCGAGAACATGGGGGCGGTCAACGTCCAACTCACGCCAGCGGACCTTCGCGAGATCGAGACGGCCTTCTCCCGGATCGAAATCTATGGTGGCCGCATGGATGCGAAGCAGATGGCGCAGATTGGCCAAGACTGAGATCGACCAGACCGATGTTGCCCTACGTCGGTTCCGGCGTGCCTATCTCAACGGATCTCAACGGCCGTGTTCGTCCGGTAGAACGAGCGCGGCATGTTTCATAAGTATCAGGGCTGGAGCTGTGGGAACGATGTCAAGTATCGCTTCTCCATCGGCATGAGGTCACTTAAATCCGAATGCACCTTACAGCGGGGAAGAGGATTGGCGGTCGCCAGCGTTTTGCCTATACCCGGCTTTCTTTCCGTCAGGAATACGATATGACTTCAGAAAAAGTGTCAGGAGAAATCTGGCCGATCGTAGGAGATAATTCACATGGACAATGAAAACCCGAACTCCAGAGATGAGAGCAGCCGGTCAGGATTTAATCGACAGGAGAAGACAATGCAAGAAAACAACGACGAAGATAAACGAGCGAAACCCGCAGGTTGCTCACGCCGTGACTTTATGGTTTCGGCAGCGACTGCTGTCGCGAGTGTCGGCGCGGCGAGCCTGCTGAACTTGCAATCGGCACAAGCAGCGATGGCCGAGAACCCTGTTGCGATCGGCAATGGCCCGTATCCCACGGAAGGTATGGCGGCTTATTCGCCTACCCCAGCTCATGAAGTTCGAACGTCGCGCTTTGGGTCCCAAAGACGTCGCTATCAAACTTTATTACTGCGGGGTCTGCCACTCTGACATCCACACCATTCGCGGCGATTGGGGAAAGATTCAATACCCGCAAATTGTCGGTCACGAGTTGGCCGGAGAAGTTGTCGCTGTCGGATCGAGTGTAAGCAAGTTCACAACCGGTGCCCGCGTCGGTGTCGGGACAATGGTGAATTCCTGCCGAGTCTGCATCGAGTGCCAGGCAGGCCATGAGAATTACTGCCTGAATGGCAACACCCAAACGTACGGCTCAAAGGATAAAGACGGCACGATTACCCAAGGCGGATATTCGACCTTCGTTGTTGTCGATGAAGATTTCGTGATCAACATTCCTGCCGCCATCGATCTCGCGGAAGCTGGCCCACTGCTATGCGCTGGCATTACCGTTTACTCGCCATTCCGCCGATGGAGCATATCTCCGGGTAAAAAGGTAGCCATTGTCGGCATGGGTGGTCTTGGGCACTTAGGGGTGAAACTGGCTACCGCACTGGGTGCGGAAGTTACGGTATTCACGACATCACCGGACAAAATCAACGATGCGAAACGCTTTGGCGCCAAGGAGGTCGTCATCAACGAAAAAGGGGCCGACTTCTCGAAACTGAAGCACGCGTTTGACTTCGCTCTCGATACTGTCCCGTACAAGCATGACCTCGATCGGTTCATCCCGCTTTTGAAGCGCGACGCCACGTACTGCCGGGTCGGTGTAGGTAAAGTGGTCGACTCAAACGAAATCGGTCAGATGAAGCTCGTTTTGTATAGAAACGCCTTTGCTGGATCGAACACCGGCGGCATTCAGGAAACGCAGGATATGGTCGATTTCTGCGCACTCAACAAGATCAAGCCGGAGATCACGAGAATCCCGATGAACGGAATCGATGATGCCTGGAAAAAGGTTATCGACAAGCAAGCCCGGTATCGCTTCGTCATCGATCTCGGAGGTCGCGGCGACGGCAACAAACCAACTAGAGGATAAGCCATGTTCCAAGCGAAAGCCTACTCCGCTGCCAGCGCCACCTCACCGCTGGCTCCCACCCAGATTCCGAGACGCGATACCACCGAGCGTGACGTGCAGATCGAGATCCTCTTCTGCGGCATCTGCCACTCCGACCTGCACCAAGTCCGCAACGAGTGGAGCGGCATCCTGCCCACGGTCTACCCGATTGTCCCCGGCCACGAGATCGTCGGCCGGGTGACCAGAGTCGGCGCGGACGTCACCAGGTTCAAACTTGGAGATATGGTGGGCGTCGGCTGCATGGTCGATTCGGACCACACCTGCCCCAGTTGCCAAGCCGACGTTGAGCAGTTCTGTCCCAACGCGACCTTTACCTACAACTCCCCGGACAAGTACCTCGGGGGTGTCACCTACGGCGGCTACTCGGAATGCATCGTGGTCGAGGAAAAGTTCGTCCTTCGCGTCCCCGCCAGTCTGGATCCGGCCGGGGTCGCGCCGCTGCTCTGCGCCGGGATCACCACCTACTCACCTATGCGCCGCTGGGGCGACCTCAGGGGAAAGAAGGTCGGGGTCGTCGGCCTCGGCGGACTGGGGCACATGGGGGTCAAGTTCGCCCGCGCCTTCGGCGCCCGCGTCGCGGTCTTCACCACCTCCCCTCGCAAAAAGGAGGATGCACTGCGTCTCGGCGCCCATGAGGTCATCATCTCCACCAATGCTGAAGTGATGCAGCAGCACGCCGGCACTTTCGACTTCATCCTCGACACCATCGCCGCCGAGCACGACATCAACGCCTACCTCCGGATGCTCGGCCTCGACGGCACCCTCACCCTGGTCGGCGCCCCGGAGACCCCGTTCCAGGTCTCGGCCTTCGCCCTGCTCTTCGGCCGCAAGAGACTCTCAGGCTCGCTGATCGGCGGCATCAGGGAGACGCAGGAGATGCTCGACTTCTGCGGCAAGCACAACATCACCGCCGATGTCGAGGTCATCCCAATCCAGCGGGTCAACGAGGCCTACGAGCGGCTGGCGAAATCGGACGTGAAGTACCGCTTTTCCATCGACATGGCGTCGCTCAAGTCCGAGTAACCGGACGCTCGCGCGTCATGAAACTGAGGTTTTGGGGGAAGCGGGGGGCTTCCTGGGGGCCCGGAAGGTGGCTGGAACACCAGCGTTTTCCTCTCCCGCTGATGCCCAAGCCGGACTCGAACTCACAACTTGTTGTTTTTTTCAGGTTTTTACAGGCGGGCTTTTTGATAGTAAAACGCTGATTACAAAAAGGGCCGATTTCGCGAAGAAATCGGCCCTTTTCTATTATGGCTCCCCGAGCCGGATTCGAACCAGCGACAAGTTGGTTAACAGCCAACCGCTCTACCGACTGAGCTATCGGGGAATGGGTTTCGTCTCCGAGTGCCTGGATCCGGGAGTTTCATGCCTTGTAATCGGCCACAAAACCGGGGGCTTTCACCCGCAAACCCGGAGCCTTCCCAAGAGACGAGTTGGATTTATACAACGGGTCTTCGGAGTTGTCAAGAGACTTCTCCACGGTCCGGGGGCTATCCGGGCAGTTCCCCGCCAGAGGGGAATCTCCCTTGTAATTACCTGTATATCAAAAGATTCGCTGTTTTCTCCGGCACCAGAGAATCCAATGAAGGCCATCTCTCCTCTGGCATCGGCTCGCAAGCGGTAGCCCGGCTATGCAGCCGTTGGCGCGGATGAATGCCGCCCATTAATCCGTAGCTTTTTTTACTTTCCTGCAGTAAAAGTAAGGACGTCCCCTTACCGGAGAGAGAGCGATGTCCGACAGCGTACGGATCCGTTTTATCGATGGAACCGAAACCCCTGCCCTCCTCGCGCACCCTTTTGATCCGGCCACTGGCTACATCGTCGTGAGGGCAAAGGAGGGGGGGCCGCACGTCTGTTACTCTCTGAGCGATCTCTGCAGCATCGAATTCGGCAGAGTCCCGGAAGCTTTCGACCACCTGGCAGCTGCCGACGAAGTGATGCCGGGTCTGCGCCAGCTGCGGGTCGGGGGAATAATCGCCGAAGGCAATGATATCCCCCAGGAAAAACTCGAAAGAACGATCAAGGAGACAAAGCTTCCCCGTAATGTCCGGATCGGGGACATTCTCATTGCCGCCGGCCTGGTGACCAGGGAGCAGATTGAGGCGGCCCTGGCCAGACAGGATGCCGGCAAGCGGAAGCGGATCGGTGAACTGTTGATCGAGAAGGGGCTGATCACCGAAGACCAGTTGCTGGCAGCGCTGGCTACCCGATTTAACCTGCGCCTGGTCGATCTCGAAAGGGTGTTTCCCGACGAGAACACCCTCAGCGCATTTCCCTATGAGCTGGCTTCGCGGCTGAATATTTTTCCCGTCGAAAGCAGCGATCGGCACATGGTGGTCGCCACCAGCACCCCGACCGATCCGACCATCAGCGACACTCTGCGCTTTTTTATCAACCGCCGCATTGAACTGGTGGTGGCCCGGAAACAGCAGATTCAGGCAGCCATCAAGCGGCACTACATGGAAGCGGGCAACCAGGTCAAGGACCTGTTGGTCGAGCTGAAGGATAAGGTGGTTACGGTCGAGGAGGAGACGTATGAATCGACGGTCTCCGAATCGGATTCGCAAATCATCAACCTGGTCAACCGGATGCTGATCGAAGCCTATCAGCAGGGTGCTTCCGACATCCATTTCGAACCCGGGCCCGGCCTGCAGGCGATGTCCGTTCGCTACCGCATCGACGGCATCTGCCGCATCGTCCACCAGATCGCGGCCACCCACAAGCACGCCATCGTCGCCCGGATCAAGATCATCTCCAGGCTGGACATCGCCGAACGGCGCCGGCCGCAGAGCGGCAAGATTCTCATCCGTTTCGAGAGCCACAAGCTCGAATACCGGGTGGAAATCACCCCCACGGTAGGTGGGTGCGAGGACGCCGTGCTGCGAATCCTCTCCAGCTCCAAGCCGATGCCGCTGGAGGAGATGGGCTTCTCGCCCTCCAACCTGCGTACGTTCCGGGAGATGCTCACCCGTCCCCACGGGGTCATTCTCTGTGTCGGAGCGACCGGTTCGGGCAAGACCACCACCCTCCATTCGGCCCTGGCGCACATCAACACCTCCGAGCGGAAAATCTGGACGGCGGAAGACCCGGTCGAGATCACCCAGCCGGGGCTGCGCCAGGTGCAGGTTCATCCGAAAATCGGCTTCTCCTTCTCGGAGGCGCTGCGCTCTTTTCT
Source organism: Desulfuromonadales bacterium (assembly GCA_014860175.1). Classification (GTDB taxonomy): domain Bacteria; phylum Desulfobacterota; class Desulfuromonadia; order Desulfuromonadales; family JACZKF01; genus JACZKF01. The sequence continues at coordinate 22,093 of JACZKF010000547.1, forward strand.
GCGAGCCGATCCGGACATCATCATGATCGGTGAAATGCGCGATCTGGAGACGGCAAAAATCGTCGTCCATGCGTCGCTGACCGGTCACCTGGTTTTCAGTACCCTGCACACCAATAGTGCTCCCGAGACCATCTCCAGGTTGGTGGAAATGGGGATTGAACCGATCAATGTCGCCGAAGCGATGGTGGGAGTCCTGGCGCAGCGTCTGGTGCGACGGCTCTGCCGCCAGTGCAAGCGCCCCTATCATCCCGACCCGGGGGAATACGGGCAGCTGGTGGAGGCCTATGGGGAAACGCGGTTTCGGGAACACGGCCTCCCACCCTACAGTGATCGGCTGCGGTTGATGCAGAAGACCGGCTGTGAAGCCTGCGCCGATGAAGGATACAAGGGACGGTTGGCCATCCATGAGTTGCTCAGCGGCACCCCCGCCATGAAGTCACTGTTGAAAAAAGCGGTTCCGGCTGAAGCCATCACCGACTTGGCCTTGACCGAAGGGATGCGAACGCTGCGCATGGATGGAATCTATAAGGTATTCCAGGGGGAAATCGACTTTGAGCAGGTTCTCAGGATCTGAGGCAGAATTCTCGGATCAACCCTGTCCGCTTTCTGGGGGGGCGACGGCCCTGTGGTCCCCAGCCTGGTGCATGCGTGGCCTCCGGCGCTTCTCCTTCCCGACCTTGACGTCAAAATCCAGAACCAGCGGCAGGTGGTCGGAAAAAGGGACCTGTGGCACGCGGAAGTTGCGGATCTTAACCCCCCGGCTGTAGAGGATGAAGTCGAGATGGCGGTGCGGGTGGCTGCTCGGGTAGGTCGGCTGGCGCCGTACATTGGCGTTTTGCAGCCCTGACGCCGCCAGGAACAGGTCGATCTCCCGTTCCCCCGACAGCACGTTGAAGTCACCAGCGACGATGTACGGCTTGCGGGTCTTCTTCACCAGGTTGTAGAGCGCCCCGAGCTGCTGGTGGCGCACCCGTGACCCAAGGGCCAGGTGCACCAGGTAGACGACCACATGGTCGAGCTCCAGCTCCATGACCAGGCGCTTCATGCCGTGCTCGAAAAAGTGGAAGACCTCGTTGCGGATCCGGTCCCGCGCCAAAAAGGCGTTCCCCTGCTTGCCGAGCACCGGCACTTCGCGCCAGAACGAACGCTCCTGATACTTGACGCAGTACGAATGATAGTGCCCCAGCGCGTCGGCCAGCAGCTTCGCCTGATCTTTTCCGCCGGTGCGGTAGGAGCCGTGGTCGACTTCGACCAGGCCGACCAGGTCCGGTTCCAGAGCGTGCAGAAAGGCGCTGATCCGCTCCAGGTTGCGGGTCGAAGAGCGCATGAAGTTGTGCATCTTCATCCCGGTCCCGTAGCGGATGTTGTAGAGAACGAAACGCATTCTTGCCTCCCCAAGGATTAAAGCACCCCCTTCCGAGAACACAAGGAGTGGCCAAATCAGACGAGAAAAAGCCCGCAGATTTGTACTTGCGGGCTTGCTGGCGTCTGCGGGGGACCGGCTCTCAGTGCTCTTGTACTTCCAGCGCCAGCTCGTCCTCCCCCTGCGCCGATCTGCCCAGCTTGTCCGTTACCGCCCAGCGAACCTTGACCGGCATCCCGGCCTGGAACCGGGAGGGGTGTTTCGGCTTGAGCACCACCGCCATGTCAAATACCGACTGGAAGAGCTCTCCTTCCAACGGGTTCCCAGCCGCATCGGTCAAAGCGATCTCTCGGATCGTCACCGGCCGGTCGAAATAAGCGCTCACTTCTTCCACCTCCGCTTCCCCCTTCTCCTTCGCTGCCGCCACGCTCAACAGCCGGGGGGGCGAGGGAGGGACGATGGCGGCCGGATCGGGGAGCAGCGGCTCCCTGGCCAGGCCGCTCGCCTCCCCTTCCACCAGCAGCTGCACCCTGGAGACCCCGGCGAACTGGGTCAGCGTGAGGGTGAGGGCGTTCAGGAGGGCTTTTTGCCCCGCCTCGTTCGCCTGGATGCCGAGAATCTCCTGGCTGAAGTCGACGCTGATCGTTCCACCGTCCTCGGACAGGCCGAGCAGGCGGGTTCCGGCCGCGAACGGCTGCCGGGTTTCCTCCTTGTAGCTCCCCACCTCCATGCCGGCCAGAAGCCGCTCGACGGCCACCTTCTTGACTTTGGTCTCATCAAAGGTGAAGAACGGCAGGGGGAGGACCTTGCCCGGCTCACGGGCGGACGAGAAGAAGATGACGAAGGCGACGCAGGTTCCCCGTTCGACCACCGGAGCGGGGCCGAAGTGTTTCACGAACGCCTCGGTCGCCAACACCTGAGCCGGCGGCGCACCCTTCTGTTCGCACGCGGCCAGGGCGATGGCGAGGAGGAGAACAAAAATCGCGGTCCTGGTATAAATTGTCATCGATTCCTCCCTTATCCTTCCAGCGACTTCTCCATCTCGGCCACCCGGCGGATCACCCGGATGACGCTGTCGGGGTTGAGGGAGATCGAGTCGATCCCCGCCTCGACCAGGAAGGCGGCGAACTCGGGGTAGTCGCTCGGCGCCTGGCCGCAGATGCCGACTTTGGTGCCGGTCTGCTTCGCCGAGGCGAGCAGCATGCGGATCATCTTCTTCACCGCCTCGTTGCGCTCGTCGAACAGGCTCTTGAGCTGGGCGGAGTCGCGGTCGACCCCGAGCACCAGCTGGGTCAGGTCGTTGGAGCCGATGGAGAAGCCGTCGAAACGCGCGGCGAACTCCTCGGCCAGCAGCACGTTGGCCGGGATTTCGGCCATGACGTAGACCTGAAGTCCGTTCTCGCCCCGGCGCAGCCCATTCTCCGCCATCACCTGCAGCACCCGGTCGGCCTCCTCGGGGGAGCGGCAGAAGGGGACCATCACCACCACGTTCGCCAGCCCGATCTCTTCGCGCACCCGCTTCAGGGCCCGGCACTCCAGGGCGAAACCGTCGCGGTAGCGCGGGTCGTAGTAGCGCGAGGCGCCGCGAAAACCGAGCATCGGGTTTTCTTCCTGCGGCTCGAACTGGGCGCCGCCGATGAGACCGGCGTACTCGTTGGTCTTGAAATCGCTCAGGCGCACGATCACCGGGTGCGGGTGCTGGGCGGCGGCGATCCGGGCGATCCCCCGGGCCAGGATGTCGACGAAATACTCCTCTTTGTCCGGATACCCCTCGGTCAGCTCCTCGATGCGGTGGCGCACCTTGCGGTCTTCCAGTTCGGCGAAGCGGACCAGAGCCATCGGGTGGACCTTGATAATGTTGTTGATGATGAACTCCATCCGCGCCAGCCCCACCCCGCGGCAGGGGAGGCGCCACCAGCGAAAGGCGGCGGCCGGCTCGGCCAGATTCATCATGATTTCGGTGCGCACCGACGGCAGCTCTTCCAGATTGATCTCCTCGGCGGTGAAATCGAGAATTCCCCGGTAGATGTACCCCTCATCCCCCTCGGCGCAGGAGAGGGTAATCTCCGCTCCGTCTTTCAGTGCCTTGGTGCCGTTGCCGGTCCCGACCAGCGCCGCCAGCCCCAGCTCGCGACTGACGATGGCGGCGTGGGAGGTGCGACCGCCATAGTCGGTGACGATCCCCGCCGCTTTTTTCATGATCGGCACCCAGTCCGGATCGGTCATCCCGGTCACCAGGATCCCCCCCGGCTCGAAACGGTCGATCTCGTCGGCGCTCTTGATCACCTGCGCCTTGCCGGCGGCGATCGCCTGGCCGATGGCGACTCCGGAGAGGAGCCGCTCCCCCTTCTGCTTCAAGGAATAGGTCTTGAAATCGGCCGCCTGCTGGCGCGACTGCACCGTTTCGGGGCGGGCCTGGAC
>JACZKF010000548.1 GCA_014860175.1 Desulfuromonadales bacterium
CCACTTGCGGGCGCCGCGGGCCAGTTCGCCCAGGGCGCGGATGTCCGACTCCTCGACCAGGCCGGGGACGCAGGTGGTGCGCAGCTCGTACTCCACCCCTGCGGCCAGCACCAGATCGATGCTGCGGCGGAGGGCCGACGGATCGATGGGGCCCGGGTGGAGTTCGCCATAGCGCTGCGGCGCGGTCTTCAGGTCGAGAGCTATATGGTCGACCAACTTCTCGGCCAGCGCCTTCTCCAGCACCTGTGGCGCCAGGCCGTTGGTGTCGAGCTTGACCAGCAGCCCCAGCCCCTTCACCTCGCGCAAAAAGGGGAGCAGCCCCGGGTCGATGGTCGGCTCGCCGCCGGTGACCACCACCCCGTCGATAAAGGAGCGGCGCTCCCGGAGTTCTTCCAGGAGCGCCGCGGCCGGAATATCCGGGTGCTGGTCGGGGTCGAGGACCAGAGTCGGGTTATGGCAAAAAGGGCAGGTCAGATTGCAGCCGCCGAAAAAGACCAGGGAGGCGATCCGCCCCGGAAAGTCGAGGAGGCTCGTCCCCTGGAAACCTTTGATGCCCATCCTAGTCCTTCTCGCCCTCGCCGACGAGATACTCGCGGCGCTCCTTGAATTCCTCTTTTTTCCCCTTGTTCCACTGCTGCACCGGCCGAAAGAAACCGCAGACGCGAGAATACACTTCGGTTTTGCCGTCACATTTGGTTGCCACTTTATTTCTCCTTCGACTGTGGAGGGCGCATGCCATGCGCCCCTACGGATTGGTGAAAGGCGGATCAAACGTGCCTGGATGCAAGGCGCCGGCGTCCCGAGGAGTGGGGCGTACCCAGGTACGCCGCAGCGACGAGGGGCGTCGGCAACGCCGCAGGGTGCGTTTCATCCGCCGGCCGCCTACGCGGCAAGATTATGATGATGGGGGCACGAGAAGTGCTCCCCGGCTATGTAGCCGTGCACCGGACAGATGGTGAAGGTCGGGCTGACGGTGAAGTACGGCAGGCGGAAATTTTCGGCGATCCGCCGCACCAGCAGCCGGGCGCTCTTCCAGTCCTCCAGGCGCTCGCCGAGGAAACCGTGGAAGACGGTGCCGCCGGTGTACATCGTCTGCAGGCCGTCCTGGTGCTGCAGGGCCTGGAAGATGTCGTCGGTGCTGCCGACCGGCAGCTGGGTGCTGTTGGTGTAGTACGGCTCGTCGCTGCCGGCGGTGATGATGTCGGGGAAGCGCCGGCGGTCGCGGCTGGCCAGGCGGAAGCTGGTCCCTTCGGCGGGGGTCGCCTCCAGGTTGAACAGATGGCCGGTCTCTTCCTGGAAAGCCTCCAGCTGCTTGCGCATGAACTGCAGGGTGCGCTCGGCCAGGGCTTTGCCGTCGCCGGTGTCGATCCCCTTGCCGATCAGGTTGAGGGCCGCCTCGTTCATGCCGATCAGGCCGATGGTGGAGAAGTGGTTGTTCCAGAAGTGACCGCTGCGCTCCTTGATGCCGGCGAGATAGAAGCGGCTGTAAGGATAGAGCCCCTCCTCGGTGAAACGCTCGAGCTGCTTGCGCTTGATCTCCAGCGACTCGAAGCCGAGACGCATCAGTTCACCCAGGCGGGTGAGGAACGCCTCCTCGCTTTCGGCCTGATAGGCGGCCCGCGGCAGGTTGAGAGTGACGACGCCGATGGAACCGGTCAGCGGATTGGAGCCGAACAGGCCGCCGCCGCGCCGGCGCAGTTCGCGGTTGTCGAGGCGCAGCCGGCAGCACATGGAGCGGGCGTCTTCCGGGTCCATGTCGGAATTGATGAAATTGCTGAAGTAGGGGATGCCGTATTTGGCGGTCATCTCCCAGATCGGCTGGAAGCGCGGGCTCTCCCAGTCGAAGCCGACGGTGATGTTGTAGGTCGGGATCGGGAAAGAGAAGATCCGCCCGGAGGCGTCGCCGGCCATCATCACTTCGCAAAAGGCGCGGTTCAGAAGATCCATCTCGGTCTGGAACTCGCCATAGGTGGCGTCCATCAGCTTGCCGCCGATGACCACCGCCTCGCGGCTCATCGCCTTGGGGGGGACCATGTCCATGGTGATGTTGGTGAAGGGGGTCTGGAAACCGACCCGGGTCGGGACGTTCATGTTGAAGATGAACTCCTGGATCGACTGCTTCACCTCGTTGTAGCTCAGCCCGTCGTAGCGGATGAAGGGGGCGAGGAGGGTGTCGAAATTGGCGAAGGCCTGGGCCCCGGCCGCCTCCCCCTGCAAGGTATAGAAGAAGTTGACCGCCTGCCCCAGTGCGGTGCGAAAGTGCTTGGGCGGGCCGCTCTGGATCTTGCCGTAGGCGCCGGTGAACCCCTGCAGCAGCAGGTCGCGCAGGTCCCAGCCGCAGCAGTAGACCGACAGCATCCCGAGGTCGTGGATATGGAAATCGCCTTCCCGATGGGCATCGGCGATATAGGAAGGGTAGATTTTGTTCAGCCAGTAGTTGCTGGTGATGTTGGCGGCGATGTGGTTGTTGAGCCCCTGCAGCGAATAGCCCATGTTGGCGTTTTCGTTGACCCGCCAGTCTTCCTGGGCCAGGTAGGAGTCGATCGCCTCGATCGATTCCTTCATGAACTCCCGGGTCTTGCGCAGGGTGTCGTGCTGCTTGCGGTAGAGGATGTAGGCTTTGCCGACCTTGGCGTGACCCTTCTCGATCAGGATCTTCTCCACCAGGTCCTGGACGTTTTCCACCGTCGGGATGCGGCCGTCCTTGTAGATGACGTCGAGGATCCCCGTCACTTCCCGGGCGATACCGACCGCTTTCAGCATGTCGGTGCCACCGACTCCCCGCACCGCCTTCTGAATGGCGGCAGCGATCTTCTCCTCCTCGAACGGTACCAGTCGCCCATCCCGCTTGCGGATGAAATCCAACATCTACAATCTCCCTCCCCTACTGCATTAAAAGGACTTCAAGGAAAATACCACAGTGGAAAACCGGGCACAACCCAAAAAAACACAAGATCTGGCCATTTATTTTTCCTCAGCCTACTAGATCTTGTGCACACCCGGTGGACAGCCTGTGGATGGAAAGTGAATGGCGACGGCAGATTCCAGTCATCCTGACCTTTTGCGAGCTGCTGCCGGCTTTTTGCGGGCTGCCATAAGGTGGCTAATATGCTGCTCGGAGCGGCGATTCCTTGCCGTCGCCGCAATTTTTGGCTAGCATCCGTCCAGAAAGGAGCTTTCAGATGGCGAAGCTGGCCACGGCCCACTACGATCTCGGCGCTCTCGATCGGCTCGCCAGCGGCGACAGCTGGCTGCACCGCCTCGATCCGCGGGCCAAGCTGGTGACCACCTTCATCTTCATCCTGACCGTCGTCTCCTTCGGCAAGTACGAGATCGCCCCCCTGCTCCCCTTTTTCCTCTATCCGGCGGTGCTCCTGGCGCTCGGCGATCTGCCGGTCGGCTATCTCGCCCGCAAACTCCTCTGGGTCGCCCCGTTCGCGCTGCTGGTCGGCCTGTTCAACCCGCTGCTCGACCGCCAGGTGCTGCTGCAGCTCGGAACCCTGGAGATCAGCGGCGGCTGGCTCTCCTTGGGCTCCATCCTGCTGCGCTTTCTCCTCACCGTCAGCGCCGCCCTGATCCTCATCGCCAGCACCGGCCTGAGCGCCGTCTGCATGGCCCTGGAACGACTCGGCGCGCCGCGGATCTTCGCCCTGCAGCTGCTGCTTCTCTACCGCTACCTGTTCGTGCTGGTCGATGAGGCGGGTCGCCTGGTGCGGGCTCGCGCCCTGCGCACCTTCGACGGGCGCGGGGGGGGGCTGCGCCCCTTCGGCAACCTGATCGGGCAACTGCTGCTGCGAGCCCTCGACCGCGCCCAGCGCCTGCATCTGGCGATGCTCTGCCGCGGCTTCACCGGTGAGATCCACCGGCTGCGGCCGCTGCGCATCGGCTGGGGGGAGGTCGCCTTCGTCCTCGGCTGGAGCGCCCTGTTCGTCCTGTTTCGCCTGGTTCCCCTCCCGCGCCTGCTTGGCGCCCTGATTCTGGAGATTGCGGCATGAGCCATCACATCGTCGAAGTCGAGGGGCTGCGCTTCACCTACCCCGACGGCACGGTCGCGGTGCAGGGGATCTCCTTCCGGATCCATCACGGCGAGGCGGTGGCGGTGGTCGGCGCCAACGGCGCCGGCAAATCGACCCTGCTGCAGCATCTCAACGGCTACCTGGCCCCGACCGCCGGCAGCGTGCGTATCGGCGATTTCCCCCTGACCCGGCAGACCCTGGGGCAGGTGCGCCGCACCGTCGGCATGGTCTTTCAGGATCCGGACGACCAGCTGTTCATGCCGACGGTCTTCGACGACGTCGCCTTCGGCCCCCTCAACCTCGGCCTCCCAGCCGCCGAGGTCGAGGCCCGGGTGGAAGCGGCCCTCGGCCAGGTGGAGGCGCTGCACTTGCGCCATCGCCCCCCTTTCAAACTCTCCGGCGGCGAGAAGCGGGCGGTGGCCATCGCCTCGGTCCTCTCCATGTCCCCCGACATTCTGGTAATGGACGAGCCGACCTCCGGCCTCGACCCGCGCACCCGCCGCCGGGTGATCGAGCTTCTCGCCTCCTTCCACCACACCCGGATCATCGCCACCCACGACCTCGACCTGGTCCTCGACCTCTGCCCGCGCACCATCGTCCTGCACCAGGGGCGGGTGATGGCCGACGGCCCGACGGCCGAGATCTTCCGCGACGGCGCCCTGCTGGCGGCCTGTCATCTGGAGAAACCGCTGCGTCTGCAGGGGTGTCCGGTCTGCGGGTAGGGCGGGCACCCGAGTCCCGAGTCTTAAATCCGAGTATTGAAGTTTGCTGCTTTGGCTTGGATCCGGGATCTTGCCCTTGCCGACCCTCTCAGGAGGCCAGGCTCGTCTTCGGCAGCGGGAGCGGCTCCTTACGCTGCGGCCGGCTTCCGTCGGCGGTTTGCCAGCTTGGGCGGTCGGCGGCAAAGGGCATCTTCAGCAGCTGGCCGAGGGTAAGTTCCTCCTGGTCCTGGAAGGCGGGGACGCCGATGGTGATCGCCTCCTGGGGGACGTTGAGTTTGATCGTCCGGTGCAGGTAATCGGGCCAGGTGAAGATGGTGGCCCAGTTGGAGGCGGTCTCCTCCTGAACGATGGAGTGATGGATGCCGTGCATGCGGGGGGTGACGATCAGCCGGCAGAGGCGGCGCTCGAAGGCGGCCGGCAGGCGCAGGTTGGAGTGATGGAAGAGGATCTCCATCAGGGTGAGGGTCTGCCACAGGGCCAGCGGCAGGGTCGAGATGCCGAGGAGGCGGACTTGGGCGGCGCGCCAGGGGACCGAGAGGACCATCTCGGCGGCATGGAAGCGCAGCGCCGTCGAGGCATCGAGGTCGAGATCGACGTGGTGGACCCGGTGAAAGCGCCAGAGAAACGGGACCTGGTGGGTCAGATAGTGCCAGAGGTAAAGAGTGTAGTCGAGCAGCACGATGGAGAAGAGAAGCTCGACCCCGACCGGCAGCCGCCTTTGCTTCAGCAGCCCCAATCGGCGGCGCTCCACCTCCCGGCAGAGGGGGGCGGTGACCGGCTTTTCGGTAAGGGCGATGGCGGTGGCGGTCATCACCGACATGGCGACATTGCGCAGATCGTGGCGCAGCTTCTCTTCCCGCGCCGGCCGCAGCGGGCGCCTGATCTCCGCCAGGACGACGCTGGCCAGGGTGCCGAAGATCAGCAGGTTGCTCAGCCAGGAGGGGAGCTCCCGGGTCAGCGGGTCGGTGCGCCTGCTTCGCTTGAACATGCCGGGGTTTCCCTACACATACGCGCATGATGGCTTTCCACCACACTGTAGAGGGCTGGGCACCTCTGTCAAGGGGAGGTTGGCCGAAGGAGTGACGGGCCGGGCTGTTTTCAGATCAAGGACTGCCCGGCACCAAGTCATCCGTCTCGACGATAACCGCGCGGGTGTGTCCCCCGAGCAGGAGGTCGCCTGCGGATCGACCAGAATGCCAGCGGCCATATCGCTTTCGGCTGTCCCCACCAGCCTGTTCAAAACCGAGCACCCATCTGCCCTGCCATATCCAGCTTTAATCAGCGAAGGAATGAACATCATCCAGCTCTGCATCCGAGACATCGAACAGATTTCCTGTCTCAGGAAGGCCCTCAGTGCGAAAGAACTCCGGAAGTCGATCATCTTCCGAGGAAAAACCGGCTACATCGTTGAAGCTCTTTTCCGTGCGCAAGACTGTGGTTCCCAGCCGAAACAGGTAATCCTCCGCAAGCGTTTCGCCAAGAATTGCCGAAACGCAGGTGACCAGATCCCTCTGCAGGTGGGGCATATCCAGGGACGGAACGGCGGCAAATAGGCAAAGCCCCAGGGAATCGACGGCAGCAAAAAATTTCTGCAAATATTGCGAGGTCAAACCTTGGCCCGTTGCGGAGGACGGGTCATAGGACGGGTTGGCCGGGCTTGGCAGGGCGTTGCCACAAGTGTGATCGGCACCCATGGTTGCGGTAGCATACGTTACTCCGGTGCCTTTCAGGCACCTCGGGTCGTAACCGGCCAAGCATTGCCCCTTAACATGAGGGATCCTCTTTACCCCAAGAGTCTCCCCCGTGAATTTGACCCCATTGCCGATCATCTGCCCCCGCACCGTGCCGGCGCCAATCTCCCCCACTAAC
>JACZKF010000549.1 GCA_014860175.1 Desulfuromonadales bacterium
GTTCGACAATCCGCTTTACCAGTGCCAGCCCGAGACCTGAGCCCTCACTACATTGATCGAGCTTCTCGAACAGGCCAAAGACTTTTCCATGAAAACCCGGTTCAATTCCCATGCCGTTATCGCGGACATAGAAAACCGTCCCTTCCGGGCCGCTCTCGCTACCGATGTCGATGCAGGGAGTCGTCTGTTCCCCCATGTACTTGACGGCGTTGTCGATGAGATTTTGCCAGATCTCCACCAGCCGCGGCCGGTCGCCAAAAAACTGCACCGTCTCCGCGGTAACCCGCACCTCCACCCGGCGTTCGGCAATGCGCCCGGCCACCGCCGTCAGTGCCTCGTCGACCAGTTCCGTCATACTGACCGCTACCGGCAAATTGACGACCCGCCCGATCCGCGCCATCTCCAGCAGCTCCTCGAGCAGGCGCTCCATCTTGTCGACCGCGGTATGCAGAAAAGTCATGTCTTTGTCGATGCGCTCGGCATCGGCGGCAACCATATCCTCTTTGAGAAAGCCGAGAAAAGCCTTGATGGTCACCAACGGGCTTTTTAGGTCGTGGGAGACCGCATAAGTGAATCGCTCGAGTTCGGCACTTTTCTCCCTTAAAGCCTCTTCGGCCTGCTTGCGGCTGGTAATGTCGAGAAAGGTGACCACCGAACCGATGACTTTTCCCTCCCGGAAAATCGGATAGGACCAGTATTCGGCGGCGAAACTGGTGCCATCGGCGCGCCAGAGAACTTCGCTGTCGACATGGATCTTCTCATGCTTCATGAAGGCTTGGTAGATCGCGCAGTCAGCGACGGGGAAGGGGGTGCCGTCGGCATGGGTATGGTGCATCAGCTCATGCATGTTCCTGCCGATGAGCTCTGCCTGTGTTTCATACCCCAGCAACCGCACGCTGGCGGCATTGCAGAAGGTACAGCGTCCCTGCAGATCGATGCCGTAGATCGCCTCGGCGGTGGAGTCGAGAAGCAGCTGGATCATCTCCGAGTGCTCCCGCAGAGTCGCTTCCCGCTCCGACACGAGGCGCTTGGCGCTTCTGAGTTTGCGCACGACCAGCACCAGCAGTACGATTACGGCGAACTGGACAAAGACCGCCAGGGTCATCCAGCGGGCAAAAACAGAGGACTGGATTTCCAGGTCACGCATCACCTGCGCATACTCGGTAACATCCAGTATGATGCCGAAGATCTGCCGTTTTTCGGCGTCGTACGAGGCGTGGGAATGCAGGTCGATTATCTCGCCATCACTCACCCTCTTCGCCCGTACCTGGATATCGTACGATTGCCCTTGCTCGACCAGTAAACGCCGCGCTTCCTTCAGCATCCGTCGGTATTCGGGGAGAAGCAGGCTGTGCAGGACGTCATCGGTCCAGCGCTCCCCCTCGAGACCGAAAATCTTCTCCGCCCCCGCCGAAAGGGTGTACATCTCCTGGTCCAGATCGTAGATCCAGTGGCCGAAATCGGCAACATGCTCGGCATGTCGCAGGCGCAACTCGTCCTTGGCCAGCTGCACCTGGAAATCTTCCCGGCGGGTGGCATCGTGAATGATCGAAAGGAGGAATCTCTGCTGGTCAATCTGGACGGGGGAAGAGTAGACCTCGACCGTGCGCAGTTCGCCGCTGGCCAGTCGGTGGTGAAAGATGAAGAAGTTGTTCCGCTCTTTGGCGGCCCGCAGCCGCTCCTGAAGGATTTCATCGGCGGTGAGGGTATTGATCTGCTGGATGCGCATCCGTCGCAGCTCGTCCACGGTATAGCCATAGAAGAGGGCGGCCGCCGGGTTGGCGTCGACAATGGCGCCGCTTTGCGGCTCGATGAGCAGCATGACGGAACCGTGCTGGGCGAAAAGCTCTGAACCGGCGCTGAGCGGCCCCTGGCTTAGCGCCAAGCTGGCCAGTGCCAGGCTCCAGAAAACCGGCCCCAGGTACCGGATCAACCCTGTCAATTTGCGTTCCTCATTCATGACAGCTGCGCATAAAAAAACGCCCACCCATAAATCTTCCGGGCGAGCGAAGGCGCCGCTTCTCAACGGGGACACTCTTTTCGGTAACCCGGCGATCCCTGTAGGATCCGTGGCTTTGCGTCACCGGATTGCTCCGGTTTTGCCTTTTACAGTATTAAAACTAAGTAAATGTACGCCACGTTTAAAGGAGTGTCAACAATTTAGGACCTTCGCTCGGAGGGCGGTCGATGATACTGATTGATTATAATTTTGGCAGGAAAAAACAGGCTGACGGAGGGGGATGGCCCCCCCTCCGTCAGTCCAGTTAACGGAACGAGTCGAGGGGACGATTGAGGAAGGCGATATGCTTTTCTTTCAGCTTTTTCAAGGCCTCCTCCCGCTCGAAGCGGTTCTCGATGGCCATGACCTGGTCGACCTCGCCGACCAGGTAACGGTCAGCGGCGGTGCGCAGCTGTTCGGCCAGAGCCGCATTGTCGGTGTAGACGCCGGTTTTATGCCGCTGCTGGGTGGAGAAATCGACCGTCTTGAAAATAAGGTCGACCAGCGCCGGACCGTCGAGTTCGGCGGTTTCGTAGTTGAGCCAATGGTGCCAGGAGGGGTGGGAGAGGCCGGCGACATACTCCTCGAGGTTTTTGTAGAGGAGCTTGTAGCCGTATTTTTCCGGCTGGTCCCAAGCCGGGGCGCCCGGATCGATGACGATCGGACCGACGATGGGTCCCCCCAGCGGGATCTCGATCTTGCCACTGACCATCGCCTGGCGGTCGAGAAAGGTGAACTTCTCCCACAGATCCCAGGTCTCCTGGATATTCTCCGGCGTCTCCCCGGCCAGCCCGACGGAGAAGAAGGAGGTGACCGGCAGCCCGTACTTGTGGCAAAGATGGATGGTTTTGAGCAGCTCCTCGTTATCGTAGGGGCGCCCCAGCTTTTTGCGGATGGCGTCGGAGCCGGTATCGGGACAGATGTGGATCACCACCTGGCGGCCGATCTTCGCCGCTTCGCGGATGAACTCCTCGTCGGCGGGAACCAGCATGTCGAGGGAGAGCCGCTCGATGCCGGGCGACAGCACGGCCAGCCCGGCCAGCAGTTCCCGCCAGTACTTCTCCCCCCCCATGCGCGGGTCCTGGTACAGGCCGATGAAGCGCACCCCCTGATCGGTGAGCTTGCGGATGTCCTCGAGGATCTTGCCCGGGCTGCGGAAAGCGGGGCGGCTCATCCCCATGTGGGTCTTGTAGCTGTAGGCGGAACCCCCGCAGATGGCGCAGTTGTAGACGCAGCCGCGGCAGACCGTCAGGCTCCAGCGCGCCGGCGCGTTGGCCGGGAAGACCGAGGTGCGCGGCTCGAGGAGATCGAGGCGGGTGTACTCGAATTCGTCCAGATCGACGCTGGCCGGCAGCATCGGCGACATCCGCACCTGGCCCTCTTTATCGCGCCAGGTCAGGTTGGGCGAGGCGCCGAGTTTTTCCTTTTGTCCCAGAGCCTGCACCAGCTGCAGCAGCGGCTTCTCCCCTTCGCCGCGGATGACCGCATCGACGAAGGGGTACTTCTCGATGATCTCCTGATGGAAGCGCGAAGCGGTCAGCCCCCCCAGGACGATCACCGCGTCGGGGTGAAGCTGCTTGCAGATCCGGGCGACCTCCAACGCCCCCGGGGCGTGCTGCTGGAAGTTCAGGCCGATGCCGATCACCGGCGCCGTGATCTGGCGCAGGTGGGCGACCGGATCGAAGGTGGGGCTCTCCAGCATCCGGTCCGCCAGGTTGTCGACCACCACCTTGAAACCATGCCGGTCGAGATACTCGGCCATGCTGAGCATGCCGATCGGCACTTTGTTGAACTGCACCTGTTCGGCGGTGGAGCCGAGGGCCCCCGTGAACATCGGCTTCTTGCGGAAATCAAAGATGGCCGGCGGATGGATGATGATGACGTCGTTATTTTTCATGAAAGTCACTCTTCTCCTCGATACAGCAAGACCGGGGCGATTCGCCCCGGTCTGCCTTCCAACAGCGGTCAATCTCGGCGGCTGGACCCCGAATTACATCGGGATGTCGCCCAGGTTGACGTCCTTGGTGGTTTCAACCGGGATGACCTTCTTCTTCCCGTCTTTTTCCAGGGTGAGGGTGTATTCCCGTTTCTCTCTCGGCAGATCCTTGAACCAGAAGTCGCCGAAGTTGTCGGTTTCCACCGTGCGGGTCTGATTGCTCCCCTGCTCGACCAGGGTGCAGGTGGCGCCGATCAGCACCTCTTTTTCAATAGGGTCGTAGAGGGTGCCGGCGACGAACCCCTTCGGCACGTTCAGATAGTAGACCCGGCCGGAGGTATGATGCGCCTTGAGCGGCTCGGCCTTGGCGATCAGCTCCTGCAGTTCCGACTCCTCGCCATACTTGAGGGCGCCGGTGGGGCAGGAGTCGACGCAGCGCGGGTGGTCCCAGTTGTCATCGATCAGGTGGGAACAGCCGGTGCACTTCTGCGAGATGTTGAGGTTTTCGTTGAAATAGATCATCCCGTTGGGGCAGGTGTCCGGGCACAGTTTGCAGCCGACGCACTTGGTCGGATCGATCACAATCATGCCGTCGGCGCGCCGGCTGATCGCCCCCGAGCTGCACTCCTTCATGCACTTGGCATCGTCGCAGTGCAGGCACATCATCGGCGCATAGGAGATCTTGACCTTCGGCACTGTCCCCCGGATCTCCTCATTGACTTTGACCCAGAACTGGCCGGTGTCCGGCTGCGGAGCGGCATACGGGGTCCAGTCGTTGGCCACGTGCTCGTCCTTGCAGGAGATCTGGCAGCAGTAGCAACCGTTGCAAATGGAGAGGTCTACGACAAAAGCTTTCATCCCACAATCTCCTTCTCTTTAACGACCCAGGCGTCGAAGCGCAGTCCGGCGGCCGAATCATATTTTCTCTCGAAGGCGGCCGGATTTTCCCGCCGCCAGGTGGTCCACTCCTCGTCCGTGACCTTCCCCACTTCGACCAGATAACCGCTGGTCGCCTGACCGACGGCGTTCTTGGAGGTGATGCCGTCGGGGGAGATGGTGTTGATCGCCCCGCCGCGGTCGACCTTGCCGGGGATGATCGGGTCGATGCGCGCCCCGTGGTCGATGTAGGCGACACCCGGCATCAGCCGCTCGGTGACGTAAGCGCCGGCGAGAACGATGCCGCGCTCATTGT
>JACZKF010000550.1 GCA_014860175.1 Desulfuromonadales bacterium
CTGCCCGCATCGTGGTCAAGATCGATGAAGGGGAGACGGACGAAACCGGTACCGGCGTCGACATCTACAATCTGACCAAGTTTGCCCGTTCCAACCAAAATACCTGTCTCAACCAGAAGCCGATCGTCAAGGTGGGCGACCGGGTCAAGCGCGGCGAGATCATCGCCGACGGCCCCTCCACCGAGTTCGGCGAACTGGCACTGGGGCAGAACGTCCTGGTCGCCTTCATGCCTTGGGAAGGATACAACTTCGAGGACTCGATCCTGATCTCCGAGAAGCTGGTCAAGGAAGACCGCTACACCTCGATCCACATCGAGGAGTTCGAGTGCGTCGCCCGCGACACCAAGCTCGGCAAGGAAGAGATTACCGACGACATCCCCAACTTGGGGGAAGATTCCCTCAAGGACCTCGACGAAAGCGGCATCATCCGCATCGGCGCCGAGGTGAAGCCTGGCGACATCCTGGTCGGCAAGATCACCCCCAAGGGAGAAACCCAGCTCTCCCCGGAGGAGAAGCTGCTGCGCGCCATCTTCGGCGAGAAGGCCGGCGATGTTCGCGACACCTCCCTGCGCGTGCCGCCGGGGGTGGAAGGGGTGGTTATCGGCGCCCGGGTCTTCTCCCGCAAAGGCTCCGACAAGGACGCCCGTACCGAGTTGATCGAGCGGGCGGAAATTGACAAGCTGCGCAAGGACGAAGCGGACGAGATCCGCATCATCCGCGACAGTGCCCGGGGGAAACTCAGGGCGATGCTGGTTGGCAAGACCTCAGCGGTGGCGGTCACCGACCCTGCCGGCGACGTGCTGCTGGCTAAAGGCAAGCAGATCACCGAGGAAGGGCTGGCCCGTGTCCCCTTTCTGCAGTGGAAAGAGATCTCCCTGGCCGGCGCTGAAGAGAGCGAGGAGAAGGTAGCCAACCTCTTCGCCCGTCTGGCCGAGCGGGAGGAGCTGATCCGCAACGTCTTCGACGACAAAATAGAGAAACTCAAGCGCGGCGACGACCTGCCCCCCGGGGTGATCAAGATGGTCAAGGTCTATATCGCCATCAAGCGCAAGCTGTCGGTGGGGGACAAGATGGCCGGCCGGCACGGCAACAAAGGGGTCCTGTCGCGTATCCTGCCGGAAGAGGACATGCCGTACATGGAGGATGGCACCCCGGTGCAGATCGTCCTCAACCCGCTGGGGGTCCCCTCCCGCATGAACGTCGGCCAGATCCTGGAGACCCACCTGGGGCTAGCCGCCCGCGGTTTGGGGCTGCAGATCCAGGATGTCCTCGATCGGTCCTACAGCCCGCAGGCGCTACGGCAGCAGCTCAAAGAGACCTACGGCAAAGATGAGATGTCCCGTTTCATCGATAGCTTGGGTGAAGAAGAGCTGCTTATTCTGGGCAAGCGTCTGGCTCGCGGCGTGCCGATGGCCTCACCGGTTTTCGAAGGCGTTTCGGAAAGTCAGATGAAGGCCGAGATGGCCCGTGCCGCTTGCGCCACCAGCGGCCAGATGGTCCTGTACAACGGCAAAACCGGCGATGCGTTCAAGGAGATGGTCACGGTCGGGGTGATGTACATGCTCAAGCTGCATCACCTGGTCGATGACAAGATCCACGCCCGCTCCATCGGCCCCTACAGCCTGGTCACCCAGCAGCCGCTGGGAGGCAAGGCGCAGTTCGGTGGTCAGCGGCTTGGCGAGATGGAGGTCTGGGCCATGGAAGCGTATGGCGCCGCCCACGCTCTCCAGGAGTTCCTGACCGTCAAGTCTGACGACGTGGCCGGCCGTACTCGCATCTACGAGGCGATCGTCAAAGGCAAGCACACCTTGGAGGCGGGTCTCCCCGAATCCTTCAACGTGCTGATCAAGGAGCTGCAGTCGCTCTGCCTTGATGTGGAGCTTCTCGAAGAAGAAGAATAAGCGTCCAGCCAGCCGCGATCAGCGGTCAGGTTGCTCCCTGAAAGCGCATAGCTGGACAGCTACACAACCATCCCACAAGGAGGATGTGTCTTGGAAGATATTTTCAGCCTGTTTGAACGCCCGAAGGATCCGCTCAATTTCAACGCCATCCGGCTCTCCCTGGCATCGCCGGAGAAGATCCGCGAGCGCTCCTTCGGCGAAGTCAAAAAGCCGGAGACCATTAATTACCGTACTTTCAAGCCGGAGCGCGATGGTCTGTTCTGCGCCAAAATTTTCGGCCCGACCAAAGACTACGAGTGCAACTGCGGCAAATACAAGCGCATGAAACACCGGGGGATCGTCTGCGAGAAGTGCGGCGTCGAGGTGATTCCCAGCAAGGTGCGCCGCGAGCGCCTCGGGCATATCGATCTGGCCTGTCCGGTGGCCCACATCTGGTTTCTCAAGTCGCTGCCGTCGCGCATCTCCACCCTGCTCGACATGACCCTCAAGGAAGTGGAGAAGATCCTCTACTTCGAGGCGTACGTCGTCGTCGACAAGGGGGACACCTCCCTGGTGAAGGGACAGATCCTCACCGAAGATAAATATCGGGAGATGATGGAAGAGTTCCCGGGCGGGTTTACCGCCAGCATGGGGGCCGAGGCGATTCGCGAATCGCTCACCGCCATCCATTTGGATGAACTCTCCGAGCAGCTGCGCTCCGAGATGCGCGAGGCGGCCTCCGAGGCGCGGCGCAAGAAGGTGGCCAAGCGCCTCAAAGTGGTCGAAGCGTTTCGCGAAAGCGGCAACCGCCCCGAATGGATGATCCTCGAGACCATCCCGGTGCTGCCGCCGGAGCTTCGCCCCCTGGTCCCCCTGGACGGCGGCCGGTTCGCCACCAGTGACCACAACGACCTGTACCGGCGGGTGATCAATCGCAACAACCGCCTCAAGCGTCTGCTCGAACTGCGCGCCCCGGAGGTGATCATCCGCAACGAGAAGCGGATGCTGCAGGAGGCGGTCGATGCCCTGTTCGACAATGGTCGCCGCGGTCGGGCCATCACCGGTCCCAACAAGCGCCCCCTGAAGTCGCTCTCCGACATGCTGAAGGGGAAAGGTGGCCGTTTCCGCCAGAACCTGCTCGGCAAGCGCGTCGACTACTCCGGCCGTTCGGTCATTGTCGTCGGCCCGGAGCTGAAGCTGCACCAGTGCGGCCTGCCGAAGAAGATGGCCCTCGAGCTGTTCAAGCCTTTCATCTACAACAAGCTGGAAGAGCGCGGCTACTGCACCACCATCAAGAGCGCCAAGAAGATGGTGGAAAAAGAGAAGCCGGAGGTCTGGGACGTCCTCGAAGAG
Organism: Desulfuromonadales bacterium; assembly: GCA_014860175.1. GTDB lineage: Bacteria > Desulfobacterota > Desulfuromonadia > Desulfuromonadales > JACZKF01 > JACZKF01. The sequence continues at coordinate 3,234 of JACZKF010000550.1, forward strand.
GTGATCAAGGAGCACCCGGTGATGCTCAACCGGGCGCCGACTCTGCACCGCCTCGGCATTCAGGCCTTCGAGCCGGTCCTCATCGAGGGAAAGGCGATTCAGCTGCATCCTCTGGTCTGTACCGCCTTCAACGCCGACTTCGACGGCGACCAGATGGCGGTGCATCTGCCGCTCTCCATCGAGAGCCAGATCGAGACCCGGGTGCTGATGATGTCGACCAACAACATCCTCTCCCCGGCCAACGGCAAGCCGATTATCGTCCCCTCCCAGGACATGGTCCTTGGTCTGTACTACATGACCCGGGATCGGATCTTCTCCAAGGGTGAGGGGAAAGTTTTCTCCTCGCCGGAAGAGGTCCGGGTGGCCTACGACTCCGAGGAAGTCGACTTGCAGGCGAAAATCAAAGTGCGCATGGTCACCGGTGAAGACCGTCAGCCGGAGATGGTGGAGAGCACCGTCGGCCGCGTCCTGCTGCGGGAAGTCATCCCCGAGGCGATCCCCTTCGAGTACGTCAACCGGGTCATGGCCAAACGACAGGTGGCCGATCTGATCGATGCCTGTTTCCGTCTGGCCGGCAACAAGGAGACCGTGATTCTGGCCGACCGGTTGAAGGACACCGGCTACAAGTTCTCCACCCTGGCCGGCATCTCCATCTGCCTCGACGATATGCAGATCCCCGCCAACAAGGAGACCTTCATCAACAAGGCGGTGGAAGAGGTCAAGGAGATCCAGCAGCAGTACACCGAGGGTCTGATCACCGATGGTGAGCGCTACAATAAGGTCATTGACATCTGGGCCAAGTGCACCGAGGATATCGCCCAGACCATGCTCAGCAACCTGTCGGTCGACCTGGTGGACGATCCGAACGGCACCGAGCAGGTCAAAGTACCTTCTTTCAACGCGATTCACATGATGGCCGACTCCGGCGCGCGCGGCAGCGCCCAGCAGATCCGCCAGCTCGCCGGGATGCGCGGCTTGATGGCCAAGCCTTCGGGGGAGATCATCGAGACGCCGATCACCGCCAACTTCCGTGAGGGGTTGACGGTCCTTCAGTACTTCATCTCCACCCACGGCGCCCGCAAGGGTCTGGCCGACACGGCGCTGAAGACGGCCAACTCCGGCTACCTGACCCGTCGCCTGGTCGACGTCGCCCAGGACGCCATCATCACCGAGCACGACTGCGGCACCCTCGACGGCATCACCATCTCTTCGCTCACCGAAGGCGGTGAAGTCATCGAGCCACTGGGCGACCGCATCCTGGGCCGCACCGCCCTCGAGGACATCCTCGACCCGGTGACCGGCGAAGTGCTGGTGGAGGCCAACGAGGAGATCGAGGAGAACCTGGTGCGTGGGATCGAGGAGGCCGGCATCGAGCGGGTCAAGATCCGTTCCGTTCTCACCTGCCAGAGCAAGCGGGGGATCTGCGGCACCTGCTACGGTCGCGACCTGGCCCGCGGGCACATGGTCAACCTGGGCGAGGCGGTCGGGGTCATTGCGGCCCAGTCGATCGGCGAGCCGGGCACCCAGCTGACCATGCGGACCTTCCATATCGGTGGTACCGCCTCTCGGCGGGCCGAGCAGACCTCTCTGGAAGCGCGCTTCGACGGCGCCCTGCGTTATATCAACCTGAACACGGTGCAAAACGCCCTCGGCTATCATATCGTCATGAACCGCAATGGCGAAGTGGCCGTGGTCGACGAGACCGGCCGGGAGCGCGAACGCTACGGCGTGGTGTACGGTGCCAAGCTGAAGGTCGGCCCCGAGGGGGCAGTCCAGAGCGGCGGCATGATCGCCGAATGGGATCCCTATACGGTGCCGATCCTCACCGAGATTTCCGGGCGGGTGAAATTCGGGGATATTCTCGAAGGCGTCACCATGGAAGAACAGGTCGATGAAGTAACCGGCCTTTCCCGCAAGGTGGTCATCGAAGCCAAGAGTGCCGACAAGCGCCCGCGCGTCACCCTCAAGGACGAAGAGGGTCGCACCGTCAAGCTCCCCAACGGTGCGCCGGCCCGCTACATGCTGCCGGTGGGGGCGAATATCGCCGCCATCGAAGATTCCGTGGTCCATGCCGGCGACGTGCTGGCCAAGATTCCCCGGGAGACCACCAAGACCAAGGACATCACCGGCGGTCTGCCCCGGGTCGCTGAGCTCTTCGAGGCGCGCAAGCCGAAGGAGTTCGCCGTCATCGCCGAGATCGATGGTGTCGTAAGTTTCGGCAAAGACTCCAAGGGGAAACGCAAGGTCGTGGTCACCCCGGAGATGGGCGAACCGAAGGAATACCTGATCCCCAAAGGCAAGCACATCAGCGTGCACGAGGGGGACCACGTGCGGGCCGGCGAGCCACTGATGGACGGCTCGAGCAACCCTCACGACATCCTGCGGGTGCTGGGCGAAAAGGAACTTGCCAAGTACCTGGTCGATGAGGTCCAGGAGGTCTACCGCCTGCAAGGGGTTAAGATCAACGACAAGCACATCGAGGTGATTGTGCGCCAGATGCTGCGCCGGGTGCGAATCAAGGAGGTGGGAGACACCCGCTTCCTCCTCGACGATCAGGTGGAGCGCTGGGAGTTCGAAACCGAGAACCAGCGGGTGATGGCGGAGGATGGGCAGCCGGCAGTCGGCGAGCCGCTGATGCTCGGCATCACCAAGGCCTCGCTCTCCACCGAGTCGTTCATCTCCGCCGCCTCCTTCCAGGAGACGACCAAGGTCCTCACCCAGGCGGCGATCGAAGGGAAGATCGACTTCCTGCGCGGGCTCAAGGAAAACGTCATCATGGGGCGGCTGATCCCAGCTGGCACCGGTATCTCCAAATACCGGGGGGCCAGACTCCTGATCGAGGAGCCGGAGGAGAAACCCGAAGTGCTTGGCTTTGATGACGAGGATCTCGACATGCCGGAAGCCATCGAAGTCGAAGGCGTCGAGAGCGAAGAGGAGCAGGTCCTCGAGTGAGGATCTAACCCTATTAATCCGCGCCCTTGCAAAAAAGGCCTTGACAGGGTGCAGGTGTTTTGTTAATGTCAGCGGGTTTTTCCCCGCTTGCGGGGTTTTGTGCTCTTTCACCCCACGAATAAGCGATTCGGGAGTTATTTAGATGCCGACGATTAATCAGCTGATCCGCAAAGGACGCGAAAAAAAGATTGTCAATTCCACAGCGCCGGCGCTGCGGGGAAATCCCCAGAAGCGAGGGGTATGTACCCGTGTGTACACCACTACCCCGAAGAAGCCGAACTCGGCGCTTCGCAAGGTGGCCCGTGTGCGTCTGACCAATGGAATTGTGGTGACCTCGTATATCCCGGGGGTAGGCCACAACCTGCAGGAGCACTCGGTGGTTCTGATCCGGGGCGGCCGCGTTAAGGACCTGCCGGGCGTACGCTACCACATCGTCCGTGGGACTCTCGATCTGGCCGGTGTCAAAGGGCGGATGAAGAGTCGGTCGAAATACGGCGCCAAGCGGCCCAAATAAACAGGATTTGAGAGGACGTCATGCCGAGAAGAAGAGAAGTTGCCAAGCGGGTCATCATTCCCGATCCGAAATACCATGATCGTCTGGTAGCCAAGTTCATCAACTGCCTCATGCTGGACGGGAAGAAGAGCACCGCCGAGGGGATCGTCTATGGCGCCTTCGATCTGATGATCGAGCGCAGCGGCACCGAGCCCCTGGAGGCCTTCAAAAAGGCGATGGACAACGTTCGGCCGGTACTCGAGGTCAAGTCCCGTCGCGTTGGCGGCTCCACCTACCAGGTCCCCGTCGAGGTGCGTGCCGAGCGCCGCAATGCCCTGGCGATCCGCTGGATCATGACTTTCGCCCGCAAGCGCGGCGAAAAGACGATGCAGGAGCGGCTGGCCGGTGAACTGCTCGATGCGGCCAACAACCGCGGAGCTTCGGTCAAGAAACGGGAAGACACCCACAAGATGGCCGAAGCCAACAAGGCTTTCGCTCATTACCGCTGGTAAACTGGCTCCAACCGGCTGACACCTCCGAGCCTGGAAAAGGAAAAATGTTGTGGCACGTTTAGTCCCGCTCACACGCACTCGCAATATCGGCATCATGGCGCATATCGACGCCGGCAAGACGACGACCACCGAGCGTATTCTCTATTACACCGGTGTTTCGCATAGAATCGGTGAAGTCCATGACGGCGCAGCCACCATGGACTGGATGGAGCAGGAGCAGGAGCGCGGCATCACCATTACGTCGGCCGCCACCACCTGTTTCTGGAACGATCACCGTATCAACATTATCGATACGCCTGGCCACGTCGACTTCACCATTGAGGTCGAGCGCTCCCTCAAGGTGCTCGACGGCTCCGTCGCCGTCTTCTGCTCCGTCGGTGGGGTCGAGCCCCAGTCCGAGACCGTCTGGCGGCAGGCGGACAAGTACCACGTTCCCCGAATCGCTTTCATCAACAAGATGGACCGCGTCGGGGCCGATTTTGACCGTGGTGTCAAGATGATGCGGGACCGCCTCCGGGCCAATCCTGTGCCCATCCAACTCCCCATCGGCAAAGAAGAACACTTCCGCGGCGTTATCGATCTGGTGCTCATGAAAGGCATCGTCTGGGATGACGAGTCTTTGGGTGCCAAATATGACGTCCTCGACATCCCTGCCGATCTCCTCGAAGGTGCCGTAGCGGCCCGCGAGAAGATGATCGAGGAGATCTGCTCCCATGACGAGGGGCTGATGGAGAAGTACCTCGCTGGCGAAGAGCTCACCTTGGCGGAAGTCAAGAGCGGCATTCGCAAGGCGACCATCTCCCTCGCCATCAACCCGGTCATCTGCGGCTCCTCGTTAAAGAACAAGGGGGTGCAGAACCTCCTCGACGCCGTTGTCGACTATCTTCCGGCCCCCACCGACGTGCCGGCAATGCAGGGTGTGATCCCGGGCAAAGACGAAGTGGTGGTTCGCGCCGCCGCCGACGAAGGCCCCTTCTCCGCTTTGGCTTTCAAGATCATGACTGACCCCTTTGTCGGCCAGTTGACCTTCTTCCGC
>JACZKF010000551.1 GCA_014860175.1 Desulfuromonadales bacterium
AGACTGCAGAGACCGGCATAACCAAAGATGACCCGGTAGCGTTGGCGCAGGTAGCGGCAGTGTCGGCCGGCAGCGGTCACGGCCGCTCTCCCGTCAGCAGTTGGAGCGCTTCCTCTTGGACCTCCGGTTCGGCGATGACGATCAGCCGATCCTTTTCCCGCAGCACGGTAGGGCCATGGGGGACCAGGACCTCTCCGTCGCGGATGATGCCGCCAATCAGGGAGACTTTGGGCAGAGTGATGGCGCTCAACGCAGATTCCACGGCAGGCGCTCCGGGTCGCAGCACCACCTCGGCAATCAGGAGTTTCCCCTCAGCCACCGGAAACAGTTCATCGATGGCCTCGAAACCGATCCGCTCTTCCAGCAACCGGGCGAGAATGGAGGTGGCCGAAATCGCCATCGTCACCCCGAGTCGGTGGAACACTTCTTCGTTTTCCGGATCGTTGACCAGAACCACGGTTCGCGGAACGCCGAAGATCTCTCCGGCGACTTGGCAAATGGCAAGATTATCGTGGTCGTGGGCCGTCAAGGCCAAGACGGCATCGGTCCGCCTGGAGCCGGCTTCCTCCTGAATTCTCGGATCACTGCCGTCGCCGTGCAGGACCAGGGCCCGAAGCCGACGTGAAAGGGCCTGGGCCTCAGCCACAGCCTCGGCGATGATGGCGATCTGGTGGTGACGGGCGATGAATTCGCGGGCGAGATAGTAGACAACGGGACCGCCGCCCACCAGCAGGATTCTCATGGTCGGCTCCCACCTGAACGGCTGAGAGCCGCCAGCAGGCAGTCGGCCGTCACCTTGGTGGTGCTGATCACCTCGATGCCAAAATGGCGGAAGACCGGCTCTTTTTTCGGATCGGAAACGCGGGAGAGGACTCGTGGCACGGCAAAGATGGCCCGCGCCACCTGGGTCACCATCAAGTTGGTGTTGTCGTCGCGAGTGACCGCCAGCAGGCAGTCGGCCTCCTGCAGACGAGCCGAGCGCAGGACCGCCATTTCGATTGCGTTGCCGTGGAGCTTGAAGCCGCTGAATTCGGGGGGGAGGAGGTCGAAGGCGCTTTCTCTGCGGTCGATGACCAGAACCCCGATGCCGGTGCGGCTCAACTCTCCGGCCACGAAAGCGCCGACGCGGCCACAGCCGACGATGGCGATCAGGCGGGAGACCTCTGCGGCACCTCTCGACATGGCACTTCCCTGGAAACGCTCGCCTCGCGGAGGAGGGTTGGCCCAAGCCCGATATCACTTTAAAGGCACCCCCAATGAGAGCATACCAGCAGGGCCCACACCTGACAAAGACCGCCAAAACGAACGCCACACTTTAGTTTACATAATATATCTTATGCGACGTTGGATATGGATGGCGAGGAACCTCCCGGAGACAGGAACAGCTATCCCCTGGCAGCCTGCACCCTCTTCGTCAGACACAAACCTATCCGTTGCGGATAGGTGGAGCTTCCGCCTGCCCCAAACGATTCTGCCGTCAAGGGTTGCGGCACAAGACCTTCACATCGGTTACTGTCCAGATCCGAACCCCACCAGAGACCGCCTTCGACTCCCCCTGGATGATCGTCGACCTGCCAGCGTCATGGGCAACAGCTTTGAGGTTGATCCGCTCGCCCGAGGCAGTTTCCGCTGCCGCGGTGATGACCAGCGTGCCGCAGGAACGACCACCATCGACACGGCCGCCCAGCTTCACCTCTTTAAACTTCTGATGGGCAAAGATCCAGATGCCATAACCTTCCACCCTGAACTCGTTAGCGGAGGCGATAGTCACCGACAGCGTCAGAAAAATCAGGCCAAGCAAAACCTTCATCAAATCCCCTCCTGATCCTATACGCAACCCATACTTGGGTATACCTGAGATGACGATCGTCCATTAAAGGTCAAATTTGAGCGCCGCTTTTTTGGGCAGACGGGCAAGGTGGGTCCTCGTCGTACGGCCCCCTACTCCGCGAAATTCTTCTTGATCCGTTCCTGTACGACCTGACGCATCTCTTCGCCTAAATCAGTCAGCACCAAGCGTCCCAAGAGAACCTCTTTTTCCACCAGCCCAAGACCGATTACCGCCCGGTTGAATTCCATATCCTTCGTGCGCCCGGCGCAGTATTTCGAAATAAGCAGATCGTGTGGCTCCAGGCAGAGGCCAGTCACCTCCCCGGTCCTCGAAGAGTGATAGCGAATCACCCGGTCCTTCCACCCGGAAGGCAGAATGGCCGTCCCTTCCTCGACTCCGTCGGCGTGATAACCAAAAGTTTCGTGAAATGGAGAGCCTTCCCCGATGGAGCCTTCGATCAAAGCCCAACGCTCCGGGTGCTGCACCGGGGCAAGATCGGCCTCCATTGAGCGCCACAATTCCAGGGGGACCTCCTTGCCGGGGACCAGACTTGGCAGGATCGCCTGGCTGCCGATGACATAAAACTCACGATCTTCGGTGATAGCTCCGGCGGCTCTGAGGAGATGTTCAAGCTGACTCAAGTTCATTATTTTCTCCAGTTTGCCTTTTTCGCAGCTGCCAGCGCTCCCGGCTGGAGACAATGCCGGCAAAAGGTGAGGAGGAGCGCAGCCTCACTGCACGCTCATCCTCACCCGTCAGAATCGCCTGAAGAGCGCCGATGGAGCCATCGAGGAGGTTGAGCCATTCGGCCATGAAATCAGGTCGCTTTTGAGGATCAGGAAAGTCTCGTAACCACCCCCAGCGGGTGATGTTTTCCTTGGCTTTGGCGATGACCCGGTCTGGTTCGCTGAGCAGGCGCTCGGCGATGATTGCATGTTCGCGAAGAATCCATTTCTCAATCTGCCGCTGCGCCCGACCGGGGGAGTTTTCAGGCGGCCGCACCTGTCGGCAAATTGCCGCCTGGTCAACGCGGGAGAGATCGTACTCCCGTTGCAGATCGAGCCAGTAGCGGGGATCAGTGGCGAAATATTCGGCCAACCGCACCGCCGTATCGACAGTAACAGCACGGCGGCCGAGAACGATATCGCCGATTCTCTGGGGGGGAATTCCCAGCGCCCGGGCCAAACCATTCTGGGACAAACCTGCGGGGCTCATAAACTTATGCGCCAGGACGGATCCCGGATGTCTGGCCGGAGCCTCATCGGTATGGGGAGCGTGGGATGCCATGGTATCCTCCTGGAAATCAAGAATACATCGAGCCGTCTATCATGGCAAGCATGATAGAATTCGCAGCAGGCCTGCTGCGCAAAAAAAAAAGAGAGCCACAGATTTCTCCGTGGCTCTCTTTTTTGTCGTTGGTCGGGGCGAGAGGATTTGAACCTCCGGCCCCCAGCACCCCATGCTGGTGCGCTACCAGGCTGCGCTACGCCCCGTCAATCAACGAGACGCGATTATGGTGCATCACCGCTGCTTTGTCAAGGGAAAATCTCTCCAGCCTGGCTGGAGGGAAAGAAAATAAAGTCAATAATAACGGGAAGTTGCCCCCTCCCCTTCTAGAGCTTGCGGCGGTCGATGACGCGCTGGGCCTTCCCTTCGTGGCGCGGCATGGAAGAGGGTTCGACCAGCTTGACCCGGGCACCGACTCCGAGGGTGGAAAAGAGGCGTTTTTCCAGCAGGTCGACGAAGGCCCGCTGCTTTTTCATCTCGTCGAAGAAGATCGCCTCGTTGACCTCGACCTGCACCTCCAGGACATCCATCGCCCCTTCCCGGTCGACCACCAGCAGGTAGTGGGGCTCGCACCCCTCGACCTGGAACAGGATCTCTTCAATCTGGGTCGGGAAGACGTTCACCCCTTTGATGATCAGCATGTCGTCGGTGCGCCCCATGGTTTTCGCCATCCGAACAAACGTCCGGCCACAGCTGCAGGGGGTGTAGTCGAGACGGGTGATATCGCGGGTGCGGTAACGCACCACCGGAAACGCCTCCTTGGTGATGCTGGTGATGACCAGTTCCCCCACGGATCCGGGTGGGAGCACTTCGCCGGTATCCGGGTCGATGATCTCCGGGATGAAGTGGTCTTCGAACAGGTGCATCCCCCCTTTGTACAGGCATTCGCCGGCTACCCCGGGCCCCATGACCTCCGAGAGGCCGAAGTTGTCGGTGGCGACGATTCCCAGGCGGGTTTCGAGCTCCCGGCGCATCTCTTCGCTCCAGGGCTCGGCGCCGAACAGGCCGACTTTCAGGGAGAGCGATTCGGGACCGATCCCCATCTTCTCCATCCGGTCGGCCAGCGTCAGGGCGTAGGAGGGGGTCGATACCAGAACCGTGGAGCGGTAGTCCTGCATGATCATGATCTGCTTGTCGGTGTTGCCGCTCGACATCGGGATAACCGAGGCCCCGATCCGCTCGGCGCCGTAGTGCAGGCCGAAGGCGCCGGTGAACAGGCCGTAGCCGAAAGCAATGTGGACGATATCGTCCTCGGTTACCCCGGCGGCGGTCATGAAGCGGGCGACCAGTTCGGTCCAGGTCTGCAGGTCCTGCCGGTTATAGCCGACCACCGTCGGCTTGCCGGTGGTGCCGGAAGAAGAGTGGATCCGCACCACTTCCCGCAGCGGGACGGCAAACATGCCGTAGGGATAGTTGAGGCGCAGATCTTCCTTGGTGGTAAAGGGGAGTCGTGACAGGTCGGCGAGGCTGCGCACGTCTTGCGGGACGATGCCGGCCTGACGAAATTTTTGCTGGTAGCACGGCACGCTGCGCCAGACCCGCTCCAGGGTGTCGCGCAGCCGCGTGAACTGCAGCAGTTCGAGTTCCTCGCGCCCCAGACACTCGCTGACCGGGTCCCAGATCCGCCCGCCGTTTTTCATGGCCTTCATGCGATTTGGAGAAAACATCAGTTAACTTACTGTCCAAAGGACGTTTTTACATGTTTGAAACCCGCTCGCCCGAGAGAATGGTGATGCCGTTGCGAGTGAGAACTTCGATCGCTTCATCGGGGTTGTCGAACCGGAAAATGATGACCGCGTTCTGGCCGCAACGCTCGACAAAGGCATACATGTACTCGACATTGATTCGGGCGCTATCGAGGATGCTCAGAATGCTGTGCAGCCCGAGGGGCCGGTCAGGCACTTCCGCTGCCACCACCTCGGTTTTGTTGACGGTAAAGCCGTGCTCCTTGAGAACGGACTTGGCATGATCGGTTTTGTCGACGATCAGCCGCAGAATGCCAAAATCGGAGGTATCGGCCAGCGACAGAGCACGAATATTGACCCCAGCCTCCCCGATCACCTGGGTCACTTCGGCCAGCCGCCCCGACTTGTTCTCGATAAAGATGGAAATCTGCTCAACCTTCATCTGATCCCCCTTAGAGATTGGAGACTGCTTGACTGCGATTGCATCTTGCTTCAAACCTTATTACTTGGGGCGCCGATCGATCACTCGTTGTGCCTTCCCCTCACTGCGGGCCAGGCTCTTCGGTTCGACCAGCCGCACCTTGCAGGTCACTCCGAGCAGGTCCTTGACCTCTTTGCCGATGCGCCCTGAAATGACCTGCAGCACTTTGACCTCATCGGAGAAGATGCGCTCGTTGACCTCCACCTGGATTTCCAGGGTGTCGAGATTTTCCTCCCGATCGACGATCAGCTGGTAGTGCGGCTCGACCCCTTCGATCTGCACCAGAATGCTTTCGATCTGGGAGGGGAAAACGTTTACCCCGCGGATGATCAGCATATCGTCGCTGCGGCCGCTCATCCGCGCCAGACGGACGTGGGTGCGACCGCAGATGCACGGTTCGGGGATCAGGCGGGTAATATCCCGGGTCCGGTAGCGGATCATCGGGATCCCTTCCTTGGTGATGGTGGTGATCACCAGCTCCCCGGTCTCGCCGACGGGGAGCACCTCGCCGGTTTCCGGATTGATGATCTCCGGAATCATGTGATCTTCCCAGATATGCAGCCCATGCTGGGCCTCGATGCATTCGATACCGACCCCGGGGCCGAGGATCTCGGAGAGGCCGTAGATGTCGATCGCCTTGATATTGAGCTTCTGCTCGATCTCCTGGCGCATCGCCTCGCTCCACGGTTCGGCGCCGAAAATGCCGATCCGCAGCTTGAGCTGGCGCATGTCGATCCCCTCCTCTGCCGCCGCCTCGGCGAGAAAGAGGCTGTAGGACGGCGTACAGGTCAGGACGGTGGAGCCGAAGTCCTTCATGATCATCACCTGGCGCTTGGTGTTGCCGCCGGAGATCGGGATGACCGAGGCGCCGAGCTTCTCCGCCCCGTAGTGAGCCCCGAGCCCGCCGGTGAACAGTCCGTAGCCGTAGGCGTTGTGAATGACGTCGCCCCGGTGGGCACCGGCGGCGACAAAAGAGCGGGCCATCAGTTCGGCCCAGGTCTCGATGTCGCGCCGGGTGTAGCCGACGACGGTCGGCTTGCCGGTGGTGCCGCTGGAGGCGTGGATGCGCACGATCTGGTCGAGGGGGACGGCGAACAGGCCATAGGGGTAGTTGTCCCGCATGTCCTGCTTGAGGGTGAACGGCAGCCGGCGCAGGTCATCGAGGGTGCGAATCTGTTCCGGGGATACTTTGGCCTGGCGGAATTTTTCCTGGTAGTAAGGGACGGTGGCATTGACCCGCCGCACCACCTGCTGCAGCCGTTTGAGCTGCAACGATTCGATCGCCTCCCTCGGCAGGGTCTCAAATTCATCATTCCACAACATGACTCGGCTCCCGTGATTGAATCAGAAGGTGGGCGTTGAATTTAAATCAACGCCCACCTTCCGCAATCCAACGATCATTGTCAACAGTTTTGTCCCAGCTCGAAGGCCCTCAGGTTCTCCGCCAGAAACTTCTCCGGCACCTGCTTCCGCAGGGCCGCCAGCCAGATCTGTTCATCCAGCTCGAGACAGTTGGCGAGGACTCCGAGCAGGACGACGTTGACGGTGCGGGCATTGCCGGCCTGCTGGGCCAGCTCCAAGCCGTTGATGACCTTGGCCCCTGGGACCGCCGCCCGGATCTTCTCCGGGATGTCGGCCGGATAGATGTCTTTGCCCATGCCGACGGTGGTCGGAATGATCTTCAGGTCATTGGCGATCACCATCCCTCCGGCGCGAAGTTCCGGCAGGTTGCGATAGGTTTCCAGCAGTTCGAAACCGAACAGGATATCGGTGGCCCCTTCCGGGATCAGCGGCGAATGGACCTTCGGACCGAAGCGCACGTGGGAGGTCACGCTGCCGCCCCGTTGTGACATGCCGTGGATTTCACTCTTCTTGACTTCGTGGCCGGCCAGCATCAGGGCCTCTGAGAGCACTTCGCTGGCCAGCAGAGTCCCTTGGCCGCCAACGCCGGCGAGCAGGATATTGGTCACTTTATTTTTCATCGGCTGCTCCGAACGCATCGAATTTGCACACCTGCCGGCAAAGGCCGCAGCCGACGCACAGCATTCTGTTGACTACGGCCTTCCCCTTCGGCCCCGCTTCGACCTGCCATTCGATGGCCGGGCAGCCGATGTTGAGACAGGCCTTGCAGGAGACGCACTTCTCCGGATCGACGCACAGGGGCGGGCGCCGCTCGGCGCCGCCTCGCCGCTCGAGCATGCAGGTGCGCCGGAATATGATCACTGACGGCTCCTGCGTGCTCAGCGCCTCCTGCAGGGCGGCCCGGGTGAGCGGCAGGTCATAGGGGTCGATGGTCTGCAGGTGCCGGACCCCGAGGGCGCGGCAGAGCGCCTCGAGATCGAGGCTGGTGGTGCTGACCCCCCCCAGGGTATAGCCGCTGCCGGGGTTGTCCTGCCGGCCGGTCATGGCGGTAATCCGGTTGTCGAGGATCAGGACCGTCGCCGGCACCTGGTTGTAGACCAGGTCCATCAGGCTGTTGATGCCGGTATGCAAAAAGGTCGAATCGCCCATCACGCCGACCACTTTGGACTTCTCGGCCGCCGGCAGCACCTTGGTCAGGCCGGTGGCGTTGCTGATCCCCGCCCCCATGCAGACGCAGGAGTCCATGGCCGACAGCGGGGGGAGAGCCGCCAGGGTATAACAGCCGATGTCGCCGGTGACGAAAGCGCCCAGCTGCTTGAGGGTATGGAAGACCCCGCGGTGCGAACAGCCGGGGCACATGGCGGGGGGACGACCGGGAAGGAGCTCCTGCAGCGGGTAGGCGACGGTCGGCTCGGCCCCGGTCAGCGCTTTTTTAACCCTGCCGGGGGTCAGCTCGCCGCAGAGGGGGAAGATTTCCTTGCCGATGACGGCAATCCCCATGGCCCGGATCTGCTCCTCCAGAAAAGGGTCGAGCTCTTCGATGACATAGAGGGTCTTGCAGCGGGCGGCGAAAGAGCGGATCAGCTCCTTGGGGAGCGGGTAGACCATTCCCAGCTTGAGCACGTGGGCCTCGGGGAGCACCTCTTTGGCATACTGGTAGGAGATGCCGGAAGTGATCACCCCGACCTCCCCTACCCCTTCTTCGATCCGGTTGAACGGCTGGCTGCACCCCCAGCGCTCCAGGTCGAGAATGCGCTGCTCCACCAGCGGGTGGCGCTTGCGGGCGTTGCCCGGCAGCATGACCAGCTTGGCCGGATCGCGCTTCAGGCACGGCTCAGGAAGGCCGGTGACCTGCTCTTCCAGATTGACGATCGATTTGCCGTGGGAGATGCGGGTGGTGGACCGCAGCAGCACCGGGGTATCGAACTGCTCGCTCACTTCGAAGGCGAGCCGGGTGAAGACGCGGGCCTCTTCGCTGTCGGCCGGTTCGAACATCGGCACCTTGGCGAATTTGGCATAATTTCGGCTGTCCTGTTCGTCCTGGGACGAGTGCATCTCCGGGTCGTCGGCGACCACCAGCACCAGGCCGCCACGCACTCCGATATAGGAGAAGGTGAACAGCGGATCAGCGGCCACATTGAGGCCGACGTGTTTCATCGTGACCAGCGAGCGGGCGCCGCCGAAACTGGCGCCGATCCCCACCTCGAGAGAAACCTTCTCGTTGGGGGCCCAGGCGGCGTCGACCCCCGGGTAGTTGACGAGGTTCTCCAGTATCTCGGTACTGGGAGTGCCCGGGTAGGCAGAGGCTATCTTGATGCCGGCTTCCCAGGCGCCGCGGGCAATAGCTTCATTTCCGGAAAAAATGGCTTTCGTCATGGCTTCCTTCTATGGATGACAGACGGCCGGCAACTGCTGCCGGCCGCTCCGATTTGAGCCCCAGACTATAATGAATCAATGGTTCAAAGTCAATTTAATCACCCTTGGAACGGCTTCATCGGCGGCTCCTGGCTTAGCAAAACACCTTCGAGCAGACCGAAATCGCTGACCGTGAGATCGGGGCGGTGGAACAGGTCGAGGAGAGACAAAACGACCAGCACTCCGGGAAGGATCAGATCCCCTCTGCCGGCTTCCATTCCGGCCAGGGTTTCGCGCTGCGTGGCGGTCAGCGGCTGCAGACGGCAGGCCAGCGCCTGCAGTTCATCGCGGTGCATAACCAGGTTGTTGACTCGTCGCCAGTCGTATTCGGCCAGGCCGAGGTGAAGGGCGGCCAGGGTAGTGACGGTGCCGGCGGTGCCGACCAGGCGGCAATCGGGGGACGCCACCAGCGACCAAACCCGGTGCCGAACCAGATCGTCGTGTGCCTCGGCCAGGACCGCCGCAATACGTTCTTGCTGAGCCGCCGCCTCCGGCAGCGCTTCGGCCAGGCGAACCACCCCCAGCGGATAGCTGCGGTGGAAGAGGATCGTCCCCCGATGGCAGAGGACCAGCTCGGTGCTGCCGCCCCCCAGGTCGATCAGGAGAGCGGTTTCAGGGAGGGGATCGAGAACCGAAAGGACCCCGCGGGCGGTCAGCAGTGCTTCTTCCTCGCCGCTGATGATCTCCAGCGGGAGGCCGGTCCCCTCGACTACCCGGCGGACGAAATCGGGGCCGTTACTCGCCTCCCGCAGGACCGCCGTCCCCACCGCCCGCAGCTGGCGCACGCCGGCGACCTGCAGCCGTTCGGCAATCTCCTCCAGCGCTCGCCAGGTGCGTTCGGCGGCCTCCGGGGCGAGGCCCATCGGCTCGCGGTAACCGCCACCGAGCCGGGTGATGCGGCGGAAATAGTGGTGCGGTTCGATCCGGCCGGCCGGCGCCTTCCCGATCAGCAGCCGGACGGTATTGGTCCCGACATCGACGGCGGCGCGCATCTAGCGGCCCCCGAGAATGGCCTTGGTCAGGTTGAAGGTGTGATCGCCGATCTTCTCGAAATTGTGTAGCATATCGATATAGATCAACCCCTGCAGCACCCCGCATTCACCGGTATTGAGCCGGGAGATGTGATTGTTGCGAAGGACCTCCTCCAACTCATCGATGCCGTTTTCCATGACGTCCGACTTGGCGGCGATGGTGAGGTCACGCCGCTCGAAGGCGTTGACGACGTAGGAGAGAAATTCCCGGGTCTGGCCGGCCAGGTCGAGGATCTCCTGGTTGGCGACCTCGGAGAAGATAACTTTCTGGCTCTTCTTGCGTAACCCCAGCCGCCAGAGGTTCTCGCAGTGATCTCCCACCCGTTCCAGGTCGTTGACCATGTGCATCAGCGAAGAGATCTCGCGGGAGGTCTCCTGGGTAATCGACATCTGGGACAAGGCGACCAGAAAATCGGTGATCTCCTTTTGCAGGATATCGACGGCATTCTCCTTCTTCTCCAGAGGTGGAATACTCTTTTCATCCCCCTCCATCAGGAACTTGACCGTCTCATCGACCATCTCCAGACAGATCTGCCCCATCCGCCGGGTTTCCGCCCGGGCCTGACCGAGGGCGATGGGCGGGGTATTGAGTACCCGGTTATCGATGTACTGGAGGTGAAACTCCATCTCCTCTTCCTTGCCGCGAATCATATAGGTGGTCAGCTTGGCCAGCACCCCGACCAGAGGGAGGAAGATGATCACGTTGATAATGTTGAACAAGGTGTGGGTATTGGCGATGTGGCGGGCGATGAACGGCTTGTCCCCAATGGCGGCCCCCATGGCCGCGGCCTGCTCCGGGGTCTGCACCACGAATTCCGGATCCCCCGGGGTCAGGGCGGCAATCAGCTGCAGCAGGACCGGGAACAGGATCAGCATGTAGGCGACGCCGATGAAATTGAACAGAAAGTGGGCCAGGGCGGTACGTCGGGCCGCCAGATTGGTGCCGATGGCCGCCAGGTTGGCGGTGATGGTGGTGCCGATGTTTTCGCCAAGAATGATGGCGACACTCGCCTCGAAGGTGAGCAGGCCGTTGCTGGCCAGCGCCAGGGTGATGCCGATGCTGGCCGTACTGCTCTGGACGATGATCGTCATGATGGCGCCGATCAACACCCCCAGCAGGTGGTTGTCGCCGATCAGGAGGACGAAATCTCTGAACTCGGCACTCCCTTTCAACGGATCAAAGGCTTCCTTCATCACCGAGAGCCCGAGGAACAGGATGCCGAAGCCGAGGAGAACTTCGCCGATATAGACCCATTTTTTACTGCGGGAGAAGAGCTTGAGACCGGCGCCGATGCCGATGGCGGGGAGAGCGAACTTGGTGATCTTGAAGGCGATGAGCTGGGCGGTGACAGTCGTCCCGATATTGGCTCCGAGTACCACCCCGATTGCCTGCACCAGCGACATCAGGCCGGCGTTGACGAAGCCGACCACCATCACCGTGGTGGCGCTGGAGGACTGGATGATGGTGGTCACCGCCAGACCGACCAGCATGCCGATGACCCGGTTGTTGGTCAGGGCGGCCAGAATCTTCCGCATCCGGTCGCCAGCCACCTTCTGCAGCCCCTCCGACATGATCTTCATGCCGAACAGGAACAGACCGAGCCCCCCGAGCAGACCGAAGAGCATGGTCTGGTTGAAAAAATCTGGCATTTCTCCTCACTTCCAGCGTGCCCGGGCGCACCGGGCAGGGAACGAAAAAATCGCCGAGAATATACAGGAAATCAGCTTGTTTATCAATAGAGGTAGTGACGCCGTCGACTCTTCTTTGCGGAAAGGGAGGAAATGAGGGTCGGCGGCCCGGTTACTCGGCCGGCAGGTAGGCGAGGCGGTAGCCGACGTAGTTTACCGCCGACTGGGCCAGGTGGTCGACTTCGGCCTGCGTCAGTGGCCGCTTGGGGCGCCCGGGTGAACCCATCACCAGGGTGCGGGGTGGAATCACCGTCCCCGGCGCGACCAGCGTCCCCGCCGCCACCAGCGACTGGGCGCCGATCTCGGCACCGTCGAGGATGATGGCGCCAATGCCGATGAGACAGCCGTCGCCGATGGCGCAGCCGTGCAGGGTTGCATTGTGGCCGATGGTCACATCGTCCCCCACTCGGGTGGTGTGCAAAGCCCGGGTGACATGGATCACCGATCCGTCCTGGACATTGGTGCGCGCTCCGATCCGGATGGAATTGACATCGCCGCGGATTACCACATTGAACCAGACACTGGATTCGGCGCCGATTTCCACATCACCAATAATGCGGGCACTTGCTTCGACAAAAGCGCAGGGGGCAATCGTCGGCCGAAAGTCACGAAAAGGGAGCAGCACAGAAACATCCTTGGTTGCAGTTAAATGAGGGTATGGAGAGAAAATAGAGGGGCGCAGCCTGCTGCGCCCCCGTTAAAGTAAATTTTCCGCCGCCGAGAGCGACTAACTCGGCTCTTCCAGATTGACTCTCTCTCTCAGCTCTTTCCCGACTTTGAAAAACGGCAACCGCTTCGGCCTGACCTTGATCACTTCCCCGGTCTTCGGATTGCGCCCCATGTAGGCTTTGTAGTCCTTGACCATAAAACTGCCAAAACCGCGGATCTCGATGCGACCGCCCCGCGCCAGTTCATGCGCCATGGAGTCAAAGATGAGATTGATCACTTCTTCCGATTTCTTGAAGGTAAGATTCTTCTGGCCAGCCAAAGCTTCCACCAGTTCCGACTTGTTCATTGGTGAGCCTCCCGTCTATCCTTCCCCTGCTCCGCTGCTTTTTCGCTACCCATTAAGGAGGAAAGCAGTATTTCCATCTACTTAACTATACAGGGGGGGCGGTGGCTGTCAACAGCCAGGATCAACGAGGCGATTCCAGCAGGATTTCCCCTTCCCGACGCAGATCGGCCGTCAGATCCGGTGCCGCCAATGCTTTCTCCAGGATTTTCATCCCCTCGCGGCGCCACCCGAGGGCCAGGTAAGCCTGGGCAATGCGCAACGTCCAGCGGGGATTGCCCGGTTCCTGGCGCAAGCCGGCTTTGAAGGCCTCCAGCGCCCGGTCGGGATGTTGCCCCTGGCGCAGCCAGAATTCTGCCAGGAACAGATTGTGGCTGCCACACCCCGGAGAAGAGAGCCGGGCCAGACAGTCTTCGGCCTCGGCCAGTTGACCGTTGCGCTCGAAAAGCATCGCCGCCAGATGCAGCGTTTCGCCATCGTTGCCACTGCCGATCGCCACCTGGGCCGACTCCAGAGCCGCCGCCAAGTCGCCGCGCCGAGCCAGAATGGAAGCCAGCCGCCCATGGCAGAATGCGGGATCACCACCTGCGGCCAGCAGCTGGCGCAGTCGCTGTTCAGCGGCTGCATCGAGACCCAGGGCCAGCTCCAGATTGACCAGTGTCTCGCCGGCCAGAGGGTGAGCGGGAACCATGGCCGCTGCCTGTTCGAGGTCGGGTATTGCCCGGTTGCCGGCGCCGGTACGGGCCAACAGGGAGCCGCGCTCGAAGTGAAACAGGGAATCCCGCAGCCCCGCAGGGACCTCTTCCATCGCAGCCAGGGCCTGGGCATCTTCCCCCTGATAGGCAAGGATGACGGCGGTATGGAACACTTCAGGGGCGTCGAGATAACGCTGGGCAAGCTCAGAGGGGTAGCCGGAAAGGATCAGTTCGAGGCGGGTCGGGAGGTCGAGGCCATCGACATCGACCACTTCCGTAGCGCTCGCCCCCGGCGCACATCCGGAGGGGCAGCAGGTCTGGGCCGCGGCCACCGCGATAGGGAGCGGTGGGTCGGGCTGCAGGCGGGTTTGCGCCTTATGCTGCAGATTTTCGCTGCGAGCCTGCCCGGCCGCCAGACTGAAATGCTCTCGGGCCCGTTCCCGTTGACCGGCCCGCAGACAGGCTTCCCCCTCGGCCAAGTTGAGCTCGGCCAGGGAATCGCCGGCGGTGGCCAGCAGTTGTGCTACTTCATCGCTGGCAGCGAGAGTCGCGTCCAGCCCCTCCCCTTCCACCAAGGCATCGGCCCAGCGCTGCTGTTGCACCGCCTGCCGCAGCCGCCCCAGGCGGTCACCGCCGCCGAACAGTTTTTTCAGAATACTCATAGGCCACGTCCGTTCAGATCCCCTCGCCAGGTTGAATCTATCAGATCGTGGTAAAAGGGGATAGAGTCCAGATGATTTTCGCATCCTGATCGCCGATATTCTCCCACCGGTGGGGCAGATGCGACTTGAAGGAGAGGCTGTCCCCTTTGGCCAGCATATACGTCTCGCCGGCGATCACCACCTGCATCTTCCCCTCGAGAACGACAATCAGCTCATCTCCGGGATGATACATGTTCTGCTGGCCGCTGCGGCCACCTTTGGGGACGGTGCAGAAAAAGGAGGTAAACTGGGGGTCGCGCAGCCCGGAAGTGAACGATTCGGTATGCATGTTGCGCTCGTCTTCATAGACGTTGGTGTCCCGGGCGCCGGGTGAGGAATGCACAATTTCGTGAGTGGTAACAACCTCTTCCACGAAATAGTTAATGCTCTTGTCGAACACCCCGGCCAATTTCATCAGAATTTCCACCGACGGGATGGTCAATCCGCGTTCGATGCGGGAGATCATGTTCGAGGAGACTTTCGATTTCCCCGCCAGTTCCTGAATGGTGAGGTCATTTTTAAGCCGGATGGCCTTCAGTTTCTTCCCGACGATTTTCTTGACCCGCATAACCGCTCTCCGCTTGGACTCTATTAAAGCGATAAATCGCAGAAACAGATAGTAGGTGAATATAAAACCGTTCTACAGCATGCCTACTGGGCCACATCCGGGGCCGGTGAAACCACCCACATGACGACCGTCGGCCCCTCGAACAGGTTGCGCCAGCGGTGCGGCAGCGAGGCTTTGAACACGACGGAATCCCCCTCTTCCAACAGATAAGTGTCGCCATCGATGTCGAATTCGACTCGCCCCTGCATCACCAGGGCGAACTCCTCACCGGTGTGGACCATGCGTCCGTCGCCGCTGCTGACCCCCCTCTCCAAGGTGTCGTAGAAGACCGAAAAGCTCGGGTCACGGATACCTTGAGTCAAGCTGGTGATCTGATGCTTGTCTTCGAAAAAGAAGATCGGCTCCCCTTCCCCCTTGCGGGTATGGACCACCGTCATCCCTTTTTCCGCCTCATGGACGAAGTAGTTGATACTCATGCCGAAAGCGCCGGCCAACTTCATCAGGATCTCGACCGAGGGGGTGGTAAGACCCCGTTCGATGCGGGAGATCATGTTGGAAGAGACGCGGGAACGCACCGCCAACTCCTGAATGGTCATGTCGTTTTTGAGCCGGGTCGATTTCAGCTTTTTACCGATGAGTTTCTTGACCACGTGTCGTTCTCCCATCCGAAATGAAAAGATGTTTTACCATCGCCAGGACAGTCTGTCAATCAATATGAGATCCTGCCAAACATTAATGGTATATTCTCATTTCGGTTGTCAACCCTATCGGCAGAAATGGTTGACAAGGCAAGGAGCCGGCGCTACCCTGTGCCCCTCCCACCCAATCTATCCCAGGAGTTGTCCATGGACATGCTGAGTCTGAGCGAACGGGTCCTTGCCGGTGACCAACTGACCGCCGAGGAGGCTCTGGCCATACTTCGGGCGCGAGGTGCCGATTTGACGCTGCTCCTGGCAGGAGCTCACCGTCTGCGCCAGCATTACTTCGGCGAACAGATCGAGCTCTGCTCGATCATCAACGCCAAATCGGGACGCTGTGCCGAAAACTGCGCCTTTTGCGCCCAATCGGCCCACCACCGCACCACCACCCCGGTCTACCCGCTCAAATCGCTGGAAGAGATCCTCCAGGGAGCCCGCCAGGCGGAGGCTGACGGCTCGCACTGTTACGGAATCGTCACCGCCGGCACCCGGGTGCAGCCCGGAGCGGAACTCGAGCGGATCGTCGAGGCGATTCGCACCATCCGGGCCACCACCGCCATCGAGCCCTCCGCCTCTCTCGGCATCCTCGACGAGCCGACCGCTCGGGCATTGGCCGCCGCCGGTTGCGTCACCTATCACCATAATCTGGAGACCGCCCGCTCTTTCTTTCCGCAGATCTGCACCACCCACGACTATGAAGAAGATGTGGAGACGGTCCGTCTGGCCCGGCGGGCCGGGATGAAGGTCTGCTGCGGCGGCATTTTTGGTCTGGGCGAATCTTTGCCGCAGCGGGTGGAGCTGGCCTTGACCCTGCAGGAGCTAGAGGTCGATTCGGTCCCCCTCAACTTCCTCAACCCGGTTGTCGGCACCCCCCTGGAAGGGAAGAGCGATCTGACTCCCCTCGACTGTATCCGCATCATTGCCCTGTTTCGCCACCTGCTGCCGCAGCGGCGGATCAGCGTCTGCGGCGGGCGGGAGCCGAACCTGCGGGATTTCCAGTCGTGGATTTTCATGGCCGGCGCCAGCGGCACCATGATCGGAAACTATTTGACCACCAGCGGGCGCGACCGCCAGGCCGACCTGCAGATGTTTCGCGATGCGGAGGTCGAGACCCGTGGCTGCTGAGTCGCCAACCGGTCGGGGGATTTTCGTCACCGGCACCGACACCGGCGTCGGCAAGACGCTGGTAACGGCCGCCTTGGCCCTTTTCCTGCGGCGCCAGGGGATCGATGTTGGGGTCATGAAGCCGGCCGAAACCGGTGTTGCCGCCCCCGATGGGGCGGGGGCCGATGCGGCCCTGCTCAGCTGGGCGGCGCAGAGCCACGACCCGCTGGAGCTGCTCTCTCCCTACCGCTTCAAGGCACCGTTGGCGCCGGCGATGGCGGCCGAACAAGAGGGGAGAAAGGTCGACTTCTCCGCCCTGGTGCAGACCGCCCGCACCCTGGCCGCTCGCCATGAGCTGCTGCTGGTGGAAGGGGCCGGCGGCCTCATGGTGCCGCTGGCGGGGGGGCTGATGGTCGCCGATCTGGCCCGGGAGCTCGGATTTTCACTGCTGGTCGTCAGCCGGCCGCAACTCGGCACCATCAACCACACCGCCCTCACCGTCTTTGCCGCCCGAACCATGCAGATTCCGCTGGCCGGAGTGATTGTCAGCGGCATGCCGGCCAACCCGGCGCCAGCCGAAGCGTCCGCCCCCCACGATCTGGCCTCCTTCGCCTCGGCCGATCTGCTGGCGGTGCTCCCTCTGGTTGCCGGCGATGACCGGCAGAAGGTGGAGGCGCTGGCCAACGCCATCGCCCAACTCCCCACCCTCCCCTGGCTGTTGGCGGCCTTAGGGGTGAACCGCCAACCCGGAATCGGCGCTTCCTATGGACAAAGCTGAGCTGTTACGCCTCGATCGGGAACACGTCTGGCACCCCTGCACCCAGCAGAAGGACCATGAGCTGTTGCCGCCGATTCCGATCGTCCGGGGGGCTGGCGTCTACCTGGAAGATATCGATGGCAACCGCTACATCGACGGGGTTTCGTCCTGGTGGGTCAACCTGTTCGGGCACAACCACCCGCGCCTCAACCGCGCCCTGACCGACCAGGCCGGCCGCATCGCCCACCACATCTTCGCCGGTTTCACCCACCCGCCGGCGGTCGAACTCGCCTCCCGCCTCAGCCGGCTGGCCCCGGGCGAGCTTCCCCGGGTCTTCTTCGCCGACAACGGCTCGGCGGCGGTGGAGGTGGCGCTGAAGATGAGCTTCCAGTACTGGCAGCAGACCGGCCATCCAGGCAAGACCAAGTTTGTCTCCCTCAGCGAGGCCTACCACGGCGAGACCCTCGGGGCGCTCTCGGTGGGGGGGTGCGAGCTCTACCGCCAGGTCTACCGGCCGATTCTCCTCGACGGGTTCCAGGTCGCCGGCCCCGACTGCTTCCGCTGCCCCTACGGCCAGAGCCGGCAG
Organism: Desulfuromonadales bacterium; assembly: GCA_014860175.1. Classification (GTDB taxonomy): domain Bacteria; phylum Desulfobacterota; class Desulfuromonadia; order Desulfuromonadales; family JACZKF01; genus JACZKF01. The sequence continues at coordinate 17,903 of JACZKF010000551.1, forward strand.
AGCTGCGCTGCCGAGTGCTTTGGGGCGATGGAACAGCTGGTGACGGAGCGTCATCAGGAGATCGCCGCCGTCATTGTCGAGCCGCTGATCCAAGGGGCGGCCGGGATGCGCATCTATCCCCCCCGCTATCTGCAGAAGCTTCGCCAGCTGTGTACCACCTTCTCGGTCCACTACATCGCCGACGAGATTGCCGTCGGTTTCGGCCGCACCGGCCGGATGTTCGCCAACGAGCATGCCGGCGTCGCCCCCGACCTGCTCTGCCTCTCCAAAGGGATCACCGGCGGCTATCTGCCGCTGGCCGTTACCCTGACCACCGAGACCATCTACCAGGCCTTTTACGACGACTACTCCACCGGCAAGGCGTTTCTCCACTCCCACTCCTACACCGGCAATCCGCTGGCCTGCGCGGTGGCCGTGGAAGTGCTGAACATCTTCGAAGAGGAAGCGGTTCTCGCGGCCCTCGGACCGAAAATGCGGCTGCTGGAGAGCCAGGCCGAACGGTTCGAAGCATTGCCCCACGTTGGGGAGTTTCGCCGCTGCGGGATGGTAGCGGCAGTGGAACTGGTGCAGGACAAAAACGGCAAAATCCCCTTTCCCTGGCAGGAGCGCCGAGGTCTACAGGTCTACCGACAGGCGCTGCGCCGAGGAGCGCTGCTGCGCCCCCTGGGCAATGTCATCTACTTCATGCCGCCGTTGTCCATCAGCGAAGAGGAGTTGCAAACTCTGCTCGATATCGCCTTCGAGGCAATCGCGGCAGCCACTGCCTGACCAGGCGTTTAAACGCAAAACCCCCGCCTCCAAAGAGGCGGGGGTTTTGTGACCAGATCTGAACGGCAGCCGGTTGGCTGCCATTTTTTATCCCTTACATGGGGGCGGGGACGAACTCACCGCGGCGGTTCTGACCCCAGATCTCTTCCCCCTGGCCGTCCGCGACGGGGCGTTCTTCCCCAAAGCTGAGAATCGAGACGCGCTTCTGATCGACCCCCAAAGTGGCCAGGTACTCTCTGGCGGCCCGGGCCCGCCGCTCGCCCAGCGACAGGTTGTAGGCGTCCGAACCCCGCTCGTCGGTATGCCCTTCGATGATCAGGCGGACCGTCGGATTGAGCCGCAGCCACTCGGCATTATTCTGCAGCACCTGGCGAGCTTCGGCAGAGAGGGTATAGGAATCGAATTCGAAATAGATCTTGGCCAGACCCGCAACCGCGGAGCTCTCGACCGCTACCGCCGCGGGGCGGTTCGGCTCCGAGGACGGGCTTTGGGTGCCCTCTGCCTGAGCCTGGACGGCCGGCGCTGGCGGTTGAGCGGCCGTGTCGATGGTCGATTTTTTAGCACAGCCGGCGGCCAGGGCCAGAACAACCATGGCAATCAGAATTTTTCCTTTAAACATTGTATTCTCCTGTCAGTGATGAGGGATAGGACACCAAATGTCCTGCATTTGGATGGAACCGTCGGGCCGATAGTCAGCCCCCCTTGATCCAGAGGCTTAGGCGCGGTGATTGTCGGGGGGATCGAAGATTTCCAGGTAAACCTCGGGGAGAACCTCGACCTGATCCCGGGGGAGCAGGTAACCGACCAGAGTCGGGGGGACGATCAGGACCAGCGTGTCACCGGGCGGAAGTTCCGGAATGGTTCGCTTCCCCTTGAACAACGACGTTTTCTGCCGCCGGTCGTCATCCTGAAAGATCGCTTTCTTGGAGATATGGTTCTGGATCGGTTCGACAAAGGCGCAATGGCTCACCGCACCGATGCGGGCGGTGAAGACGCAAACCATCAGGAGGACGGCGCAGAGGGGACGAAGCCAGCGGCTGAAGGACATAGGGATCGGTGGCGGCTCCAAGGGGTCAAATCGGCCTGACAGTAGGTTTTTTACTGCCGGTTGTCAATCGAAAACGGCAAGGGAGAAGCTCAGAAATCTCCCAACAGAAAGCGCAACGGACCGCTGCTCAGAATGACCCCGGAGGGGGTGATCTCCTCCACCGTCAACTGCCCCCCGATCATCTCCCCTTCCCGCACGATGCGACCGTTGATCCGCGCCATCCGTGCCGTGCGCTCCGCGGTATGGTAGTGCAGGGAGATGCTCAGCTCGGGGAGTCCACGGCGAACGGTGAGCGGCAGCTCCGTCCAGTGAGGGAGGGCGTTGGCTGCCGCCACCGGTTTCGGCCTCGATGCCGGAGGTGGCGCCGGGCGGCTGACCGGTTCCGGCCTCACCGTCGCAGCTTCCCCCTCACCTCTTCCGGCTGGGATTTCGGGGGGTGACAGGTCGCCCCAGCCGGCGGGGGCCGGCGCGGGGCGAGGGGTGACAGTGGCGGCGGCGGGCGGCGGCGACAGGATCGCTTCGGTGGCGACGGTCGCCGGCTCCGGCGCTGGAATTGCCGCCGGGGTGATGGCGGCAATCGGCTCAGAAGGCGTCGACTGCCAGGGACGAAGCCACCACACCAGCAATATGCCATTCAGAAGCAAGGCGATGACCAGCAGCCACGGCCAGATCCGGCGCCCGGCGGCGGCCGGCTGGGCCATCTGCGCCGTCTGCAGCTGGGGGACGCTCCCTTGCCGGCGCTGCTCTTCAGATTTTTTCAGGGCATCGAGGATAAAGGACATCTCAGCTCCCCCCTGTCGGAGCCAGTCGGGGGGAACCACCCCCTAAGGCAGAATCGAGATGGATCAGCGTCACCGGCCCGGCCAGACCATCCGGATCGAGACCTCGGGTGCGCTGAAACTCCCGCAGCCGGGCCAGGGTCGCCCCCTCCAGGGGACGGCCGCGGGGCGGCTCGGCCTGCGCCAGAACGGTGGCGAGCTGCCGGTTCAGCCAGTCGATGGCGGGGCCCCGATCGCCCGGGCGCAGCAGCCCCTGGAACGGCGGCCGCCGCCAGAGCAGCGTAAACTCGCCGAGCCAGCGATCCTCCAGCTCCTGGACCGGAACCTGGATCTGCTGTCCATTGAGAAAAAAGGTGGCAAGCTGGTCGGAAAGGCCGACCAGGGTGGCATGGAATTCTTCCCGGTTGGCATCGACCAGGGTCAAGACGGCCGGGCGATCGAGCAGCCGCAGCACCCCGAGGCTGCCGCGCCGGTAAAGGCACTCCAGCCCCTGCTGCTGGGCGAATTCACAGGCGCTCCCCCCCTCGTAGACCAGCCCCCAGGTGGCCAAAAGAGACTGAAAGGCGGCCTGTCGGCTGCCGGAACGGGGGAACTCCTGGGGCCACTCAAGAGCTGGCGGCGGGGCTGCCGGCGCGATCGGTTCTGCCGCCGGCTCGAAGGCCGCCACCGGCGCGATCGGTTGGCGGATCGGGACTCCCAGCGGGGGGGGCGGCGGCCCCTCCCGGGACACCAGATCCG
>JACZKF010000552.1 GCA_014860175.1 Desulfuromonadales bacterium
TGGTGATCCGTGAGGGGGTGGAGATCCAGCGTGGCGATGCCACCGAGCCGGCTACCCTGGCCGGGGCTCTGAAGGGGTGCCAGGCGGTGGTCCATCTGGTCGGCATCATCCGCGAGTTTCCCGCCAAAGGGGTTACCTTCCAGCGACTGCATGTGGAGGCGACGCAAAATCTGGTTGATGCGGCCCAAGCCGGGGGGGTCGAGCGGTTCTTGCACATGAGCGCCAACGGCACCCGGGCCGAAGCCCAGGCCGAGTATCATCAGACCAAATGGCAAGCCGAAGAGGCGGTACGCGCTTCCGGCCTGGCCTGGACCATTTTTCGTCCCTCCCTGATCTTCGGCCGCGACGATGAGTTCGTCAACATGCTCGCCGGTCTGGTGCGCAAGCTGCCGGTGGTGCCGGTGATCGGTGACGGCCAGTACCGCATGTCGCCGGTCGCCGTCGAGGATGTCGCCGCCTCCTTCGTACGCGCCCTGACCCGCCCGCAGACCGCTGGCGAACTCTTTCACTGCTGCGGGCCGCAGACTTTCACCTACGACGAGGTTCTCGATCTGGTCGGCACCGCCCTCGGCCGCAAAAAAGTCAGAAAGGTCCACTACCCGGCCCTGTTCGTCAAACCGGTCATCGCCCTTCTCGACGGTTTCCCCTGGTTCCCCATCACCCGCACCCAGTTGACCATGCTGCTCGAGGGGAATCTGTGCGATCCGCGCCCCTGGGCAGAAGCCCTCGGCCTGACGCCACAGCCGTTTGCGGAAGGGATCCGCCGGTATCTGCAGCGATAAACCCGGAAGGAGATCTGCCATGCCCCGCACTCTCTCCGCTCACTGGTACGGCTTCGCCCTGTTTCTCCTGCTGCTGGGGACCGCCTGCAATGGCGGCAGCAGCTCCTCCCCGGCCATCGCCGCCGAAATTTCTCTCGAGCGCGCCTTCGCCGAGCTCTCCTTTCGCCAGCCGGTGGCCATGGTGCAGGCTCCCGGTAACGGCAGCCGCTGGTGGGTGCTGGAGAAAGGGGGACGGGTGCTGACCTTCACGGCTGGAGAAGCGGAAGCCGCCGTCGCTCTCGACCTGGGCGAGCGGGTCGACGCCGGGCCAGGCGAGGCGGGGTTGCTGGGAATCGCCTTCCATCCCCGGTTTGTCGAGAATTCGCAGCTGTTTCTCTCCTATACCGCCCCCGGCTCCCCCCTGGTCTCCCGTATCACCCGCTTCACCACCCCGGACGGGGGGCGCACCATCGACCCCGCCACCGAGCAGATCCTCCTGACCCTGGAGCAGCCCTTCGGCAACCACAACGGCGGCCAGATCGCCTTCGGTCCGGACGGCTACCTCTACATCGGCTTCGGCGACGGCGGCTCCGGCGGCGATCCCCAAGGGAATGGGCAAAATGTGCAGACGCTGCTCGGCGCCATCTTGCGCCTTGACGTCGACACCAGCGGCGGCGAGCGCGCCTACGGCATCCCGGGCGATAACCCCTTTGCCGCTGGCGGCGGCCGTCCCGAACTCTACGCCTGGGGGCAGCGCAACCCCTGGCGTTTCAGCTTCGACCGGCAGACCGGCCGGCTGTGGGCCGCCGACGTCGGGCAAAACCACTGGGAGGAGGTCAACCTCATCGACAGGGGGGGAAATTACGGCTGGAACATCCGCGAAGGTTCCCACTGCTATCCGCCGTCGGTGCAGACCTGCCGCACCGAGGGGCTGATCGACCCGGTGGCCGAGTACCCCAATGCCGGCGGCGACTGCTCCATCACCGGCGGCTACGTCTATCGGGGCCAGAAGCTGCCGTCGCTGCAGGGGCGCTACCTGTTCGGCGACTTCTGCTCGGGGAGGCTCTGGGCGCTCCCCCTCAACGCCGACGGGGTGCCGGCAGGTGGGCATCGCCTGCTCCTCGACAGCGACCATCAGATCTCCTCCTTCGCCGAGGGGAACGACGGCGAGCTCTACCTGCTCGATTTCGGCGGTGGCGGCGTCTGGCAGGTGGTCGGCGGGGAGTGACCTGTGGGG
>JACZKF010000553.1 GCA_014860175.1 Desulfuromonadales bacterium
CCTGACGATTGATCGCTATGGTGACCACCTGATGGTTCAGCTCTATACCGGCGCTTGGAAGCCGCACCTCCCGCTGCTGGTGGCCGCCCTGGAACAGCTGTTTGCACCGGCCGGCATCTACGCCAAGCTGCGGCCACAGGAGACCCGGGCGTTGGCGGCCGGAGATTCCAAGCGTTACAGCTGGCTTCTGGCCGGGGCGCCGCGCCGGGGTCGGCAGCCGGTGCGTGAACATGGCCTGGAATTTCTGGTCGACCTGGAGGAAGGGCTCAATACCGGTCTGTTCCTCGACCAGCGGGGCAACCGCCAGGATCTGCGGCAGCGGGTCGCCGGCCGGCGGGTGCTCAACCTTTTCGCCTACACCGGCTCATTCTCCGTCGTCGCCGCCGCCGCAGGTGCCAGCCGGGTGGTCAGCGTCGATGTCTCCTCCGGTTATCTGGCCTGGGCCAAGGAGAATTTCGCCTGCAACCGGCTGCCGGTGCGGTCGGCCGATTTCATCACCGGCGACTGTTTTGCCGTTCTGGCCGAACTGGGGCAGCGGCGCGAGATGTTTGATCTGATCCTGATGGATCCGCCGAGCTTCTCCACTACCGGCAAAAGCCGTTTCACCACTCGCCAGGGGACGGCCGAACTGGTGGCGGCGGCCCTGCCGTTGCTCTCTGCCGGCGGGGTGCTGATTACCTCGTCCAACCACCAGAAAACCGACCTCGCCGACTACCTCAAGGAACTGCGCCGCGGCGCTCTGCAGGCAGGGGGGACTCTGCGGGTCATCCGGACCGCCGGGCAATCGGAAGATTTCCCCTACCCGGTCACTTTCCCGGAAGGCCGCTATCTTAAATATCTGGTGAGTCTGAAGGGGTGAGGCACGGGAGAAAGACATCCCAGTAGAGAAAGGTGTGCCCGTGCAGGTGCTCCCGTGACAATACCGGGTGCCCCTGGGGCAGGATGAGAAATGGGTACAACTGCTCTCCCCCTACCGAGCCGTGGCCACCTACCTGGTCGTCGAAACAAGCGATCTCAACCCCATCATAGGCCCCGAACAGAATCAGGTCACCACAGACCTCGTCAGCAGCAAAACGGCACAGCTCCGGGAGCAGGGCAGCCGGATTGCCGTAGGGGCGCAGGAAGGCGACCTCCTGTTCGGCAGGCTCCTCCTCCAACCCCAGGCACAGGCGCCCCTGGCGATGAAAAAAACAGATTTCCCCTTGCGGCCCCCGGCCGATGACAAAGCCGATTCCCTTGTGGGTGGTGAGAAAGCGCAGCAGTAGCGGCTGGGCCGCCTCCACCTCCTGCCAGTCGAGCCGGCGGCGCTCGCCGGTAAGATACAGATGGGCCAGAGAGCTGGAATAGGTGATCACCACCCCCCCCTCCGGATCGACCCGCAGCGTTTCGGGGACCAGTTGCCGGAGGCGTTTTTGCATGTAGTCGCGGGTGGTGACGAACAGGCGGTGGCGCCACCCCTGACGGCGGGCATCGAGCTCCTCCCCCAGATAATTGAGCTGAATGTTGGTGAACTCCAGCGGGCCGGCGGAGACCGTCGCCTGCTGGTTCTGGCGCAAGAAGGCGCTGACGGCCTCGCCGAGGGTAGCGCCAAATCGATCGCGAAAAGGGTAGCCGGGAGTCTGTCCATGATCGGAGAGGATGACCAGGGTGTACTCGGCCCCCGGGGCGTGGCGCAGCAGGCGCAGGATCTCGCCAATGCGCTTGTCGGTATATTTGAGATTTTTCAAGGCCGGGCGGGAACCGGGGCCGAAATGATGGGCCAATTCGTCGTAGCCGCTGTAGGTCGTATAAATCGCCGGCACGCCGGCATAGATATCGGCAATGACGCCAAAGGTCTGCAGCTCACGCAAAATGACATTGCAGAAGATGCGGATCAGGGGGAACAGCCCCTCCTCCAGGCGCCAGGGGCGTAACTGCCGGAACCGACGGCGGTCGAACTGGTGAGCAACATACTCCAGGACCGTCGCCCCCGCCAGTCGCAGGACCCGCAACGGATGCAGCAGCCCCAGCAGCAAGATGCGCAGGCCGCCGAAACGGCCGAACAGGGTCTGCGGGTGGGGGGAGGAGACGGTAAAAACGCTGCGGGCGGCGCCGCCGTCGAGGATGTTGCTGTAGGAGGAGCCGCCGGCGAGCAACCCCTTTTTGCCGCCAAAGAGTTGCTCGCGAAAGATCTGCACCTGATCCGGGTCGTTGCAGCTCAGCAGTTGGCCGGTCTTCTTATCGTACCAGCGAAAGGCGGGGATATTCCCCGCCTCGCCATAGAAAATGGCGGCCTGGGCAGCGGGGGTGGTGCTGGGGAGCCCCGCCTGGTATTCCCGCAGGGCATAGCCGTTTTCCAGCAGCCTGCCGATGTGGGGGAGATAGCCGCGGTCCAGGGCCTTGCGCAGGTGAGGGGCGGAGAGGCCGTCGATCTGCAGCCCGACAAAGCCGTGCCTGGCCCCGGCCTGCCGGCGGATCAGCCGCTCTTTGCGCAAAGGAAAAAACTTGGTCGTGTAGTAAAGGCGAAATAGACGATCAGTGAGGGACGTCGCCACGCGTGTCTCCCGAACGGGCCAGGGGCGGAGAGAAAAGGCCGAGGGGGCTCGGCCTTCGCCCCTTCCCGAGTTAGCTGACGACGGTCACTTTCTCAATGACGACTGGCGTCCGGGGGACATCGTCATGCATGCCGCTACGCCCCGTCGGGACCTTGCGAATGGCGTTCACCGTCTCCATGCCGTCGATCACTCGGCCAAAGACGGCGTAACCGAAGCCTGCCGAAGTGGCGTTGCGGTGGTCGAGAAAGCTGTTGTCGGCCAAATTGATGAAAAACTGCGAGGTGGCGCTGTCCACCACCTGCGTGCGCGCCATGGCGATGGTGCCGCTGAGGTTTTTCAGGCCGTTGTCCGCCTCGTTGCGAATGGGGGGGCGGGTTTTTTTCTGGTTCAGATCGCCATCCATCCCCCCCCCCTGGATCATGAAGCCATCGATCACCCGGTGGAAAATGGTCCCCTCGTAATGTCCCTCCTCGCTGTAAGCCAGAAAGTTCGCCACCGTTTCCGGGGCCTTGCCGGCATCGAGTTCAACAGTAATGTCCCCCAGGGAGGTCTGGATCCGGACGACAGGATGTGGTGTCTGGGTCATGGTCATCTCCTCTTCTCTGTGGTAACCGGGGCTTGCCGGTCAGAAGGTGGGCCATTGTACCCGCCGGCTCCCTGCAGTGCAAGGAATTGGAGACCGGTGTCAGCCCTTGACAGAAGTATCCCGGGATTTAAGATGAAATTGACTCAAAAAGCCCCCAAACGCCAGGAGTTCATCATGAAAACAAGGTTGACCAGAAGCGGCACCCCCCTATTGGCTGTGGCGACCATGGTCTTGGTCGGCTGTGCGGGCGCCCAACCACCCAATGAGCAGATGGCCGTCACTCAGGCTGCCGTGGCCAGGGCGGAACAGGCCCAGGCTTATCAGTTCGCTCCGGTGGCTTTCAATGCCGCCCAGGAGAAGCTGAGCCAGGCCCGGGTGGAAATGGAGCGGCGCAACTTCGAAGCGGCTCGACAATTGGCCGAGAAGGCTGAGGTCGATGCCGAACTGGCCTATTTCACGGCCCGCAGCACCCAGTCCCAGCAGGTGGTCGAGCAGCTGCGTGAGAGCATCCAGACCCTGCAGCGTGAACTGGAAACCGGCACTTAAGTCAACAAAGGAGAAGATCATGCGTAACGTGTTGCGACAGAGTTGGCTCCTGCTCCCGGTAGCCGGTCTGCTGCTGGCAGGATGTGCCCGGCCGGAAAACGCCATGCTGGACGAGGCCCGGGCGGCCTATGCCACGGCCCGTAGTGAGCCGGAGATTATCAGCCATGCCCCCATGGAGCTCAACCGGGCCGGTGAGGCTCTGCAAAGGGCTGAAAACCTCTTTGAACGAGGGGAGGACGAGGAGCAGGTATCCCATCAGGCCTACCTGGCGCTGCATCGGGCGGCCATCGCTCGCGAGGCGGCGCGCTTGAAGGTCTCCCAGGAAGTCATCGCCGGCGCCGAAGGCGAGCGCCAGCGAGTTTTGCTGGCCGCGCGCAGCCGGGAAGCCGAGCAGGCCAGGCAGTTGGCGGAAACCCGGCGACAGAAGCTGGAAGAGGCTCAGGTGCAGGCCCGCGAGCGCGGGGAAGCTGGGCAGCAGGAAGTTCAGGCGCTGCAACAGCAACTGGCGGAGTTGCAGGCGCAGGAAACTCCCCGGGGACTGGTGCTGACGCTCAAGGACATTGTCTTCGAGATCGACAGCTCCAATCTTCAGCCGGGAGCCGGAAGGGTGATTGATAAGATTGCTGAGTTCCTGGCCGCCCACCCGGATCGAACGGTGGCCATCGAGGGGTTCACCGACTCCACCGGCCCGGAGGAGTACAACCAGCGCCTCTCCGAGGCGCGCGCCCGGTCGGTAGCCGATGCCCTGGTCCTGCGGGGAATCGAGCAGCAACGGATCATCACCCGCGGCTATGGTGAACAGTACCCGGTGGCCAGCAATGAAAATCCTACCGGGCGCCAGCTCAATCGCCGGGTCGAGATCATTGTTTCCAACGGTTCCGAAGGAATCTCACAACGCTGAAGGAAAAATCCCTCCTGGCGGATGGCCGTTATCTCGGCCTCCGCCGGGGCTTCTGTCTTCCTCACGAGGTTGCCCAGGCTTTTCCGGTTGCAAAATCCCTTGGCCCGTGCTAAAAGATTTGCTTCTTGTCGGGGCGTAGCGCAGCCTGGTAGCGCACCTGCCTTGGGAGCAGGGGGTCGGAGGTTCGAATCCTCTCGCCCCGACCAAGAGCGCCAGTAGCTCAGCTGGACAGAGCAACGGCCTTCTAAGCCGTGGGTCGAGGGTTCGAGTCCTTCCTGGCGCGCCATTATCTGGCACTTTCCCATTGACATGGGGTCGATGCCCCAGTAACATGTCCAGGTTTTTCGTGGTGGCTGTAGCTCAGTCGGTAGAGCACTGGATTGTGGCTCCAGGTGTCGAGGGTTCGAGCCCCTTCAGCCACCCCAATTGATTGTCAGAAGGGCCCGATCCGAGGTTCCGGTTGCATGGCGTCGCGGCCGGACCGGCTCGGGGCGGGCCTTTCTCTTTATCGATCGACCATCGTCCGCAGCTTCGGCCTGGTCTGCGGGATGACTCCCCGCCATTTGCGGCACGTAAATCCTTGTCCACTGCGAGAGTGGCGGAACTGGCAGACGCACTGGACTTAGGATCCAGCGGGTAACCGTGGGGGTTCGACTCCCCCCTCTCGCACCAGCACCTGCTTGCCAGCGGATGATTCCGTGGTGGCAACACTTTCCTGCCTACTCCTTTTCATCCCCATATCCAGATGTGAGGTGACCATGACGGTAAAAATCGAAGATATCAGCAGTGTCAGAAAGAAGCTTTCTTTCGAAATTGCTGCCGCGCAGGTGGACGCGGAGTTCGAACAGGCCCTGCAGAAGGTGGCCAAGAGCGCCAAAATTAAAGGTTTTCGGCCAGGTAAGATCCCTCGCCCGGTACTCGAACAGTTCTATGGTCCTCAGGTGCAGCAACAGGCCCTCGAGCGGCTGATTCAACAGAGCTATTTGAAAGCCCTGGCGGAGCACCGGATCCCCGCCCTGGCCGATCCGGAGATCATCGAGAACGCCCCCCTGGAAAAAGGGAAGATGTTCAGCTACGAGGCGCAGGTCGAGGTCAAGCCGCAGATCGAAGTCTCCGGTTATACCGGTATAAAGCTGGAGAAGGAGAACTTTGAGTTCGATCCGAAGGTGATCGACGGTCGCTTGGAGGAGATGCGCCAGGGACGAGCCGAACTCAAAGTGGTCGCCCGGGAGGAGGCCGCCAGCGGCGACTTCGCAACCATCGATTTCGAAGGTTCGGTCAATGGTGAGCTGTTCGCTGGCGGGGCCGCTCAGGGGCATGTGCTGGAAATCGGTTCCGGATCGTTTATCCCCGGCTTTGAGGAGCAGGTCATCGGCATGCGCCGCGGCGAGAGCCGAGAGATCGAAGTCGCCTTTCCGCAAGACTATGGCAACCAGGAGCTGGCGGGCAAGCCCGCGGTCTTCAAGGTGACCTTGCATGAGATCAAAGAGAAGACGTATCCTGAGCTCTCCGACGAGTTCGCCCGGGAATTCGGCTTGGAAGGGTTGGCGGAGTTGCGGGAGAAAATTGCCGAAACGATTCGCCAACAGGAAACAAGCCGGATCGAAGGGGATTTGCGCGAGCGCCTGGTGCAGGCGCTGATCACCCGCAACCGGGTGGAGGTGCCCGAGACCATGGTGGCGGCTCAACTTGACTACATGCTCGACAATGTGAAGCGGCGCCTGCAGTCTCAAGGGCTCGGGCTGCAGATGCTTGGGATGAACGAAGAAACGTTCGGTCAAAACTACCGTGCAACCGCCATTTCCCAGGTGCAGGGGAGTTTGTTGCTGGAAGCGGTGGCCCGGCAGGAAAATATCCGGGTTGAGCCGGATGAGATCGATGGTAAGATCGAGGAGGTCGCCAAAATGGCCAATGCCCCCCTCGAGGCGGTCCGCAGCTACTATAGCCGTGAGGAAGGGCGCCGGAGCTTGATAGCGCAGATTCTGGAAGAAAAAACGGTGCAGTTTCTCCTCGACAAATCGGAAATTCAGGAGCTGGAGAAGTCGCAGTTGAGCGGAGCCGGCGAGAAAAAGGAGCAGATGGCATGAATCTGGTTCCCATGGTGGTCGAGCAGACGGGGCGGGGCGAGCGCGCCTACGACATCTATTCGCGCCTGCTCAAGGACCGCATCATCTTTCTCGGCGGCGGGATCGACGATCATCTGTCCAATCTGATCATTGCCCAGATGCTCTTTCTGGAGTCGGAAGACCCGGACAAGGATATTTTCCTGTACATCAATTCGCCGGGCGGGGTCGTTACCTCGGGCATGGCCATTTACGATACGATGCAGTACCTGCGGGCGCCGGTCTCGACGATCTGCGTCGGCCAGGCCGCCAGCATGGCGGCCCTGCTGCTGGCCGCAGGCACCAAGGGGAAGCGCTTCTCCCTCCCCAATTCCCGGGTGATGATCCATCAGCCACTCGGTGGCTACCAAGGGCAGGCCTCGGACATTAAAATCCATGCCGAGGAAATCCTGAAAATGCGTGACAGTCTGAACCAGATTCTCGCCGACCACACCGGTCAGAAGCTGGAGCGGGTTGCCATCGATACCGAGCGCGACTTCTTCATGGGTAGCGAAGCCGCCAAAAATTATGGTATCGTTGACGATATAGTGCGGAGGAAAGCCTGATACCCAGTACGGAGGCACATTCGTGAATCAGCACGACGGACATTCGGGACAGCTCACCTGCTCGTTTTGCGGCAAGGCTCAGGATGAGGTGAAAAAACTCATTGCTGGCCCAGCTGTCTACATCTGCGACGAGTGTATCGAGCTGTGCAAAGATATTATCGCCGAGGAAGCGAAGCTGGACGATTCGGTTGCAGGGGCCGCCGGTCGCCTGCCGCGTCCATCGGAAATCAAGGACATTCTCGACGATTATGTCATCGGCCAGGAGTGGGCCAAAAAAATCCTGGCGGTGGCGGTATACAACCATTACAAACGGATCGAGTTCGCCGGCAAGCCGGGCGAAGTGGAAATCCAGAAAAGCAATATCCTGCTGCTCGGGCCGACCGGCAGCGGCAAAACCCTGTTGGCCCAGACCCTGGCCAAGGTTCTCAATGTCCCCTTTGCCATGGCTGACGCCACCAACCTGACCGAAGCCGGTTATGTTGGCGAGGATGTGGAGAATATCATCCTCAATCTGCTGCAGGCCGCCGACTACGATCTGGAGAAAGCCCAGAAGGGGATCATCTACATCGACGAAATCGATAAGATTGCCCGCAAGTCGGACTCCCCCTCCATCACCCGGGACGTTTCGGGCGAAGGGGTGCAGCAGGCGTTGCTGAAAATCATCGAGGGGACGATGGCGAGCGTCCCTCCCAAAGGTGGACGCAAGCACCCGCAGCAGGAATTTCTCAAAGTCGATACCACCAACATCCTGTTCATCTGTGGCGGGGCCTTCTCCGGATTGGAGAACATCATTTCCCAGCGCACCGGTGCCAAGACCCTCGGCTTCGGCGCCGAGGCCCGCCACCGCAAAGACATCCCTCTGGGTGAGGTGCTGGCGAAGGTGGAGCCGGTCGATCTGCTCAAGTATGGGCTGATTCCCGAGTTCATCGGTCGCCTGCCAGTGGTGGCCACCTTGCACGAGTTGGATGAGGAATCTCTCATCGCTATTCTCAAGGAGCCCAAAAACGCTCTGATCAAACAGTACCAGAAGCTGTTTGACATGGAAAAGGTCAACCTCAAGTTCACCGATGGGGCCTTGGTTGCTGTTGCCCGGCAGGCCCTCAAGCGCAAGACCGGGGCTCGGGGGCTGCGCTCCATCCTCGAGAACTCGATGCTGGAGGTGATGTATGAAGTCCCTTCGCAGGACCGGGTCAAGGAAGTTGTCATCAACGAAGACGTGATCGTCAACCGGGCTCGGCCGATCATCCTCTACGAATGCGCGGAGTCGGCCTGAAACCGGCCGGCCCCAGCCTGGGTATAGCTGATGGGTGAAATCACCGAATTTTTTGATCGTGAGCAGGCCGGTGGCAGGGAATTGTACCCCCTGCTGCCACTTCGGGATATCGTCATTTTCCCCCACATGGTCGCCCCCCTTTTCGTCGGTCGCCCCAAATCAATCAACGCCCTGGAAGGGGCAATGGAAAAAGATAAGATCGTTTTTCTGGCGACCCAGAAAGATCCCAAAGTGGATGAGCCGGAAAATGCCGATATCTATGAAATCGGCAGTCTCGGCCAGGTCATCCAGATGCTTAAACTCCCCGATGGTACGGTGAAGGTGCTGGTGGAAGGGAAGGGGAGGGGGAAGATCCACGCCTTTGTCCGGCGGGAGGAGTGCCTTTACGTCGAAGTGGAGGTCTTGGCCGAACCGCAGGATGAGACCACCGCCGAGGCCGAAGCGCTGATGCGCAGTATCCGCGAGGCGTTTGAGAACTATGTCAACCTCAACAAGAAGGTGCCACCGGAGACGGTCGCTTCGTTGAGCGGAATTGCCGATGCTGGGCGCCTTGCCGATACCATTATCGCCCATCTCAACGTGCGGATCTCCGATAAGCAGGAAATCCTTGCCCTCCTGGATCCACTGCTCCGCCTCGAACACCTGTTGATGATGATCGAACGGGAGTTGGAGATCCTGCAGATTGAAAAAAAAATCCGCTCCCGGGTAAAGAGCCAGATGGAGCGCAGCCAGAAGGAGTACTATCTCAACGAGCAGATGCGGGCGATCCAGAAAGAGCTCGGCGAAAAAGACGAGTTCAAACAGGAGATCCGCAGCCTGGAAGAGAAGATCCAGAAAAAAGGGATGTCCAAGGAAGCTACCGAGAAAGCACTTGGGGAACTGCGCAAACTGAAGATGATGTCTCCCATGTCCGCTGAAGCGACCGTGGTGCGCAACTACATCGATTGGCTCGTCTCTCTGCCATGGAAAAGCGCTACCCGCGCCCGCCTCGATATCGACTACGCCGAAACGATTCTGGAAGCCGACCATTTTGGCCTGGAACGGGTCAAGGAGCGGATTCTCGAATATCTGGCCGTGCAGGCGATGGTGAAGAAGATCCGCGGCCCTATCCTTTGCCTGGTGGGCCCCCCGGGGGTTGGCAAGACCTCTCTCGGTCGCTCCATTGCCAAGTCGATGGGGAGAAAATTCGTTCGCATATCTCTGGGCGGGATGCGCGATGAGGCGGAGATCCGCGGGCACCGGCGAACCTACATCGGGGCGATGCCAGGGAAGGTGATCCTCAGCATGCGCAAGGCGGGGGTTCGTAACCCGGTTTTTCTGCTGGACGAGATCGATAAGATGAGCACCGATTTCCGGGGCGACCCTTCGGCCGCGTTGCTGGAAGTGCTCGACCCGGAACAGAACAGCACCTTCGCCGACCACTTCCTCGACATCGAATACGATCTGTCGAACGTGCTGTTCATCGCGACCGCCAACACCTTGTATTCGATCCCCCGCCCGCTCCAGGACCGGATGGAAATCATCCGCATCGAGGGGTATACGGAAGAGGAGAAACTGAATATCGCCAAACGGTACCTGGTCCCCAAGCAGATGGAGGCCCACGGGTTGCCTGGCGAGCAGGTGCATTTTTCCGATTCGGCGCTCTACGAGGTCATTCGCCGCTATACCCGCGAAGCCGGAGTGCGTAGCCTGGAGCGGGAAATCGCCAATATTCTGCGCAAAATCGCGCGGGAGTTGGTCAAGTCCAAGGAAAAGGGGCGGCGCTTTACCGTCAATGCCCAACAGGTGAAAAAATACCTTGGAGTGCAGCGTTTCAGTTATGGCTTGCGGGAAGAAGAGGACCGGGTGGGACTTGGTATCGGCCTGGCCTGGACCGAAGTGGGCGGAGAACTGCTGACTATCGAGGTGACCGTTCTGCCTGGGCAGGGGAAACTGACTGTGACCGGTAAACTGGGGGACGTGATGCGCGAGTCGGCCCAGGCTGCCCTGAGCTACGTCCGGTCGCGCTGGCAGGAGCTCGACCTGGAGAAAGACTTCTATAACAAGATCGACATCCATATTCATGTTCCTGAGGGGGCGATCCCAAAAGATGGCCCCTCGGCCGGCATCACCATGGCTACCGCTCTGGCCTCCGCCCTGACCGGGCGCAAGGTCTTCCGCGATCTGGCGATGACCGGCGAGATCACTTTGCGGGGGCGGGTACTCGCCATTGGAGGGCTGAAGGAAAAGCTCCTCGCAGCCAAGCGGGCGGGGATCACCCGTGTGCTCATCCCCAAAGACAACGAAAAAAATCTGGAGGAGGTCCCGCCACAGATTTTAAAGGCTCTAGAGGTGATCCCGGTGGCTCATATGGATGAGGTCCTGGCGGAGGCTCTGGCCCCTGCGACCCCTCTTGGGTCCGGCGAGGAAAAGAGGCGGGAAATCCCGGTCGGTCCGGAAGAACCGGTCCATCACTAGGTTTCACCCGGCTTTCCGGTAATATTCTCTTGACACTCTTTTTCCGGGTCTGCTATAAATGAACCCGGTTTCAGCAGGGCTTTCAATCTTTCCCTAATTGCGGAGGTATGTGTTGTGACCAAGGCTGATCTTGTGAATGCGATGGCGGAGAAGGCGGGAATCAGCAAGACGGATGCGGAGAAGGCCCTGAAGGCTTTTACTGATGCCGTATCAGAAGCTCTGAAAGCTGGCGAGAAGGTAGCTTTGGTTGGATTCGGCACCTTCAGTGTGGGGGAGCGTGCAGCCCGTAGCGGCCAGAACCCGCAGACCGGCGCCAAAATTGACATTGCCGCTTCCAAAAGCCCGAAGTTCAAAGCTGGCAAGGCTTTGAAAGACGCTGTACAGTAACAGATCCAGTCATGGCGGCCTCCGTCAACAGGGCCGCTGAAGGTTAAATACAGGCTATTCAGAATAGGGAACAGAAAATCGCACTTCTGGCGCTTGCGCCGCCGTTTTCTGTTCCTTTTTCTGTGCTTGCGGGGCTGTAGTAGAGTTGGTTACAACGCCGGCCTGTCACGCCGGAGGTCGCGGGTTCAAGTCCCGTCAGCCCCGCCAGTCAAAAGAGGCGATGCCGTTAGGCATCGCCTCAGATTGTTGACAAAGTCCCCGCCGCAAGGCGGGGATTTTGTTTTTCTAAAGGGTTAATTCCTGTATAATGCCAGCAT
>JACZKF010000554.1 GCA_014860175.1 Desulfuromonadales bacterium
ACCGAAGGCGATGAACAGGACGACGGCCTGGAAAAGGTCGGCGACGCCGAGGAGCCGCCAGGCCAGCCAGAGGAGGAGAAGGACGAGGAGCAGATCGAAAAGAGGGAGGGGGGGGGTCATGGCCGCTCCCACGGCTTTTGCCCCTGGCGCAGGGCGTTGCGGGCGATCAGGTGGGCGACGGTGGCGCCGGCCAGCAGCACCAGCAGCCAAATCAGCAGCAGCTTGAGCGCCTCGCTCCAGCTTGTCACCTGCCACAGCAGGGCGAGCACCACCAGCCCGAGGCCGATATTGTCAGCCTTGGTCAGGGCGTGCAGGCGGCAGTAGAGGTCGGGAAAGCGCAGCAGCCCGATGGAGCCGGCGAGAAAGAAGGGGGCCGCGGCCAGCAGGCAGACCAGGGTGAGCCAGTCGTCAGGAGCCATCTGCCCCCCCTTCCGGCTTGCTTTCGGCTCTTCCAGCGACCCGCTGCACGAAGGCGACCGCGGTCACCGCCGCCAGCACGGCGAAGACCAGAGCGACATCCCACAGGGCCGGCTGCTGCATCGCCCGGCCGAGGAGAAGGAGGATGGCGACGCCGCTGGTGCCGAAGAGCTGGGCGGCCAGCATCCGGTCGCCCGCCGTCGGCCCGCGCCCCACCCGGACCAGGCCGATGGCGACGGTCAGCAGCAGGAACAGGGCATATCCGAACTGAAAATCGGCCATTTTCCCTCCACCAACCCCCAAATTCGTGAAAATGCTCCAGCTCCCAGCTCCCAGCTCCCAGCTCCCAGCTCCCAGCTTCTGACTCACTCCAAAGAGACCGCGAACAGGTCGGCCACCCGCGTCTCCAGCCGCTGCAGCTCCATGACATTGACCAGGGCGGCGTCGAGCATATGCACCGTCAGCCGGCTATCCTGCAGTTCGGCGCTGAGGGTGCCGGGGAGCAGGTTGATGGTATTGGCGAGAAAGACCCGGGACGGGCCAGGCGGCAGCCGAAGGGTGTGATAGACCAGTGCGGGGGCGATGGGGAGGCGCGGATGCAGAGCGCGGCGGGTGACGTCGAGGCCGCCGCGCAGCGAATGCCAGAGGAAATAGGGGACGAAACGCAGCAGACCGGCCGGCCGCCAGCGCCAGGCGACGGGGGAGCGCAGCCGCAGGCTGAGGAGGGTCGCCAGCAGCACCGCCGGCCCGCCGATCACCCACGAGCCGGCATCGGCGCCGGTCAGCAGCAGCCAGAGGCCGGTCAGAAACGCCAGTCGCGTGGACGCCTCCCGCCACGACCAGGGAGGAGTGCGCTCCAGGTCAGCGGTCGGCATCGTTCTCCCCGTTTTTCCGGGCCGCCTCCAGAGCCTCCCCCAGCTCATCCCGGATCGTTCCGTCCCACAGCTTGACTCCGCGCAGGTAGGCCGAGCGGCCGATGCGGTGGGAGGCGACCGGCACCGTCAGGGCGATGAAGGCGATGGTGGCCACCGCCCGGCTGCCGACGCCGATCTCACGAAAATGCAGGGTGAAAGCGAGCAGCAGCAGGGTCAGGCCGATGATCACCGATTTGGCGTTGCACGACATGCGCATGAAGACATCGGGCATGCGCACGATGCCGAGGGCGGCCACCAGCATGAAGAGGGCGCCGGCGAGCATCAGCGCCAGGACGAGAAGATCGATCATAGTTTGCTCCGCCAGCGCTCGATGTAGTAGGCGAAGGCGATGATGCTCAGAAACGAGACGACCGACCAGACGCTGGCCAGATCGATGAGCACCCCCTCGCCGGTGGCGATGGCATAGACGACGATCATCCCCACCGAAATCACGGCGATCGTCTCCAGGGCGATGATCCGGTCGGGGAGGGTCGGTCCCAGCACCATCCGGATGAAGGAGAGGGCCAGCGAGAGGCTGAGGATCGGCAGAATGACCCAGAAGGAAGCGGTCTCAAGCATCAGCGCATCACCTCCTTGACCCGTTTCTCGAAGCGCTCCTTGATCATGTGGCGAAACTCCTCGATGTCGTCGACGTACATGGCATGGATGTAGAGGATATCCCGCTGC
Source organism: Desulfuromonadales bacterium (assembly GCA_014860175.1). Taxonomy (GTDB): domain Bacteria; phylum Desulfobacterota; class Desulfuromonadia; order Desulfuromonadales; family JACZKF01; genus JACZKF01. Next base: position 2,019 of record JACZKF010000554.1, read on the forward strand.
GGCGAGATATCCAGGCTCAGGGTGCCGGGGGTCAGGGTGATCATGTTGGCCAGCAGGGTGATTTCCGTATCGGTCTGCAGGTCGAGGGGGATGGCGATGACCGCCGGCCGCATCCGGTGGTGCGGGGTCAGGATGTCATAGGTCACCTGGGCGCTGGCCACCACCAGCTCCCAGAGAAAAAAGAAGAAGAAGTCGAGCCAGCGCCGCAGCCGTTCCAGGTAGACGAGGAAGGCGACCTCCCCCGGCGGCCGGGCGATCCACAGGGCGAAGGAGCTGATCAGGAAGCCGAGAAAGTAGTTGGCAAGGGTAAACTTCCCGGTCAGCGCCATCCAGACTACCGGCAAAAAAATGTTCCCCCAGAAGACGCTCATCGCCCCCCCCGCAACACGGTTTCGATGTAGGCGGCCGGGTCGAGGAGCTGCTCGGCCGCCTGCATCGAGAAGAGGAAGACCGGCTCGGCCAGCAGACCGATGGCCACCGTCAGCAGGGCCAGGGCGGTCATCGGCAGATACAGGAGATAGAGGGGGCGACGGTGGCCACCGGTCCGGTGCGGCATCGGCTGCGGCTGAAGCGGCTCCTGCCAGAAGGCCTTGCCCCAGATCTTGGTCATCGAAAAGAGGGTCAGCAGTCCGACCAGCAGGGCGACGGCGACGATCAGATACTCCCCCGTCTCGAGGCCGGCCCGCAGCAGGATCAGCTTGGCCCAGAAGCCGGAGAGGGGGGGGACGCCGGCCAGGGAGAAGGCGGAGATGACGAAGAGGATGGAGAGCCCCGGCGCCAGCCGATAGAGGTCGCGCAGGCCGGCCAGCTCATAGGTCCCGCCGAGCCGGTGGGCGACGCCGCTGACCAGGAACAGATTGGTCTTCACGATGATGTGATGAATGATGTAGAAGATCGACCCGGCCAGGGCCAGCGGGGTGTAGAGCCCCAGCCCCATGATCATGTAGCCGACCTGGCTGATGATGTGGAAAGAGAGGATGCGGCGAAACTCGTCGTGGCTCATGGCGCCGAGAACGCCGGTGAGCATGGTCAGGCCGGAGAGGAGGAGGATCAGGAAGTGGGTGAAGCCGACATCCTGGATGAACAGCAGAGTGAAGACCCGGATCAGCGAGTAGACGCCGACTTTGGTCAGCAGCCCGGCGAAAATGGCCGAGACCGCCACCGGCGGGGTGTGGTAGGAGGCCGGCAGCCAGAAAAAGAGGGGGAAGATGGCCGATTTGATGCCGAAGGAGACCAGAAACAGCATCGCCAGGGTGGTCACCAGCCCGGGGTCGACCAGCGGCAGCTGCTGGGCCAGGTCGGCCATGTTCAAGGTGCCGGCGGCGCCGTAGAGGATACCGATGGCGGCCAGGAAAATCAGCGAGGAGACCAGGTTGATCATCACGTACTTGAGGGCCCCTTCGAGCTGCCGGCGCTCCCCCCCCAGCGCCATGAGGACGAAGGAGGCAATCAGCATCACTTCGAACCAGACATAGAGGTTGAACAGGTCGCCGGTAAGAAAGACCCCGCAGACCCCCATCAGCATGAAATGGTAGAAGGGGTAGTATCCCTCCTTCTCCCGTCCGGCATCCATGCTCCCCAGGGAGTAGATGGCCACCGCCAGCCCCATCAGGGCGGCCAGCACCACCATGATGGCGCTGAAGCGGTCGGCGACCAGGGTGATGCCGAAGGGGGCAGGCCAGTTCCCCAGTTCGGTGGCGATGATGCCGTGCTTCGCCACCGCCGCCAGCAGCAGCAGCGAGGCGACCATCAGGGCGGCCGCCCCGGCCACCCCGAGGGTGCGCTGCAGCAGGCGCGAGGGGCGCAGCACCAGGGTGGCGGCGCCGGTCAGGAGCGGCAGCAGAATGGGGAGGACCAGCAGCACGCTCATTGGTCGGTCTCCTCCCGCAGTTCGTCCAGATCGGCTTTCCCCACCGTCTCGAAGGTGCGGCGAAACAGGACCAGGGTAAAGGCGAGCATGCCGAAGGAGATGACGATGGCGGTGAGGATCAGGGCCTGCGGCAGAGGGTCGGCGATCCCTTCCAGGGGGCGCACCGCCGGTTCGTGAATCAGCGGCGGCATCCCCCGGGTCAGGCCGGCGGCGACGAAGATCAGCAGGTTGACAGCGTTGGAGAGGAGCCCCAGGCCGATCACCAGCTTGACCGGATTGCGGCGCAGGATCAGATAGATGCCGGAGCCGAAGAGGGCGCCGATGACCAGGGCGAGGAGAAATTCCATCAGTCCCCCTCGGCCAGCGGCAGCAAGATCGCCAGGGTGGCGCCGATCACCACCAGAAAGACCCCGGCGTCAAAGGCGAGGGGGGTGCCGAGCTGGAGCTCACCCATGGCGCCGAACTGCAGCGCTTCCCAGCGGCCGGTGAGAAAAGGGTGGCCGGTCACCAGCGAGACCAAGCCGCTGCCGAGAGCGAGGAGCAGCCCGAGGCCGATATAGGTGCGCGGCCGCAGGCGCAGGATCTGCCGGGTCCGCTTCACCCCGTAGGCGAAGGCGTGTAGGGAGAAGGTCGCCGCCGCCACCAGCCCGCCGATGAATCCCCCCCCGGGCAGGTAGTGCCCCCGCAGGAAGAGGAAGAGCGACAGCAGCAGCAGCATCGGCATCAGGTAGCGGGTGGCGGTGGCCAGGATCAGCGACTGCCGCATCTCCTCCTGCTCCTGGCTCTGGTGGCGGTTCTCCCCTCGCTTCGAGGTGGGGCGCAGGCGCAGCAGGGCGGCGACCCCGGCGCCGGCCAGGCCGAGGACGGTGATCTCCCCCAGGGTGTCCATGGCCCGGAAATCGACCAGGATGACATTGACGATGTCGCGGCCGTGGGCCTCCGGATAGGTCGTTTCGGCGAAGAAGTCGGCCAGACGCGATTCGCTGCCGGTCGCCAGGGCGGCCAGGACCAGCACCGTCATCAGCCCCCCCCCGGCCACCGCCACCAGGGCGTCGCGCAGGCGCGAGCCACGGGAGGAGAGCTCGGCATAGGCGGGGAGGCGGGAAATGACCAGGATGAAGAGGATGACGGTGATGGTTTCGATGATGAACTGGGTCATCGCCAGATCGGGGGCGCCGAATTCGATGTAGATCAGGGCGATGCCGTAGCCGATGACCCCCATGGCGACGATCGCCCCGAGGCGCGAGTCGGATCGGATGGCGACCACCGCCGAGGCGAGGATCAGCAGCGCGATCACCGCCTCGAAAAACTGCAGATCGCCCAGCTGCAGCGCCAGGGGGACGCCGCCGGCGCGCCACAGGGCGAGGCCGGCGAAGCCGCAGGTGGCGACGAAGATCGCCAGCAGGTAGAGGGAGAGATAGCCGTGCTGCAGAATTCGGGTCTGGGCGGCGGCGGTGCCGGTGAGCCCTTTCAGCCCCCACTTGTACCAGGTGGCGGGTCCCCAGCCGGCCAGGGGGCGCCAGCGTGCCGCCATTTGCCCCCACCGGAGCCAGCCGAGATAGGCACCGGCGCCGAGGACGAAGGTGAGGAGGCTGAGGAGCAGATTGAGGTTGATGCCGTGCCAGAGGGCCAGCTCCACCTGGGTCGGGGTGGCGAGAACGGCACTGGCGGCCGGCGTCAGCAGCCGCTCATCGATCAGCCAGGGGAGCAGGCCGATGACCAGGCCGCCGGCGGCGAGCAGCACCGGTCCCAGGGTCATGGCGGCCGGTAGCGGGTGCGGGTCGACAGCCATCGCCGGCCGGCCGAAGAAAGGTTTCAGGACGAACAGCGCGGCGACCGCGACCAGCAGGACATTGGCGAGGACGGTGAGCAGGGTCAGGAGCGGCGCCGCCGAAGGGGCATCGAGGACGACGTGGTAGATCGTCTCCTTGCCGATGAAGCCGAACAGGGGGGGGAAGCCGGCCATGGAGAGGGCCGCCAGCGCCGTGGCGACGGTGATCAGCGGCAACTGGCGGCCAAGGCCTCGCAACTGGCGGATATCGCGGGTCCCGGTCTGATGATCGACGATTCCGGCCACCAGGAAGAGGGCTCCCTTGTACAGGGCATGGACCAGGAGAAAGACGAGGGCCGCATGGACCGCCTTTTCGGTGTCGATGCCGAGAAGAAAGACCAGGATGCCGAGGGAGTTGATGGTCGAATAGGCCAGCAGGCGCTTGAGATCGTTCTGGCCGATGGCCAGAACCACCCCGAGCAGCATCGTCGCCGCCCCGGCCAGGATCAGCGACCATTGCCAGGGGGGGGTGCCGCCAAGGACCGGGCTGAAGCGCGCCAGCAGATAGATGCCGGCTTTGACCATGGTGACCGAATGCAGGTAGGCGCTGACCGGAGTCGGTGCGGCCATGGCCGAGGGGAGCCAGAAGTGGAAGGGGAACTGGGCGCTCTTGGTGAAGGCGCCGGCCAGAACCAGCAGCAGGATCGGCAGATATAGGGGGTGGTCGCGCACCACCTCGCCGCTGCCGAGCACCGCACTCATCTCCAGGCTGCCGGCCACCTGCCCGAGCAGGAGAAAACCGGCCAGCAGCGCCAGCCCACCTAAACCGGTGACCAGCAGCGCCTGCAGCGCGGCGGCGCGCGACTCTTCTTCGCCATGGCGGTAGCCAATCAGGAAGTAAGAGCTGATGCTGGTCAGTTCCCAGAAGACGAAGAGGGTGATCAGGTTGCCGGCCAGCACCAGGCCGAGCATGCTCCCCATGAAAAATGTCAGAAAGAAAAAGAAGCGGCCGAGCTGTGGCTCTTCCCTCATGTAATGGCCGGCGTAAAGGAAGACCAGGGTGCCAACGCCGCTCACCAGCAGGACGAAGAGGAGACTGAGGCCGTCGAGGTAAAATGTGAGATTTACCCCGAGCGCCGGCACCCAGGGGTGACTCTCTACTACCGCTCCGGCGCCGACCCGGTCGGTGAGGGTCAGAAAATAGCCGGTCAGCACCAGCGGGGGGAAGGTGAGAAAGGTGGAGGCCCGAACCGCGCCGAACCGGAGGAGCCAGGGGGCAAGGGCCGCGGCGGCGAAGATGAGGACAAGAGAAAAAAGGAGCATGCATCTCCTAATGAAATTAACAGTTCAACAGAGTTTATCTAATCGGGCAGTTGTTGTAAATTCAACTACGCAAAATGTGATGCGATTGCACACTCTGACTGCTTACTGCCGGTCCACCGGCCGAAGGACCAGTCCATGACCCCCCCGAGTTCAACCGTTCCGTATCGGCTAGCCATTTTTCTGCGCCCCTTCGAAAACTTCTTCAAGCGTCAGGCTTCGGGAGGGGTGGTCCTGCTCGGCGCTACCCTGCTCGCCCTCCTGCTCGCCAATTCGCCAGCCCGTGAACTGTATCACCACTTCTGGGAGATCGACCTGGCCATCGGCTTCCGCGAGTTCGGCCTGACCCAGTCGCTGCACCACTGGATCAACGACGGGCTGATGGCGATCTTTTTTTTCGTCGTCGGACTGGAGCTCAAACGCGAGTTCCTCGCCGGTGAGCTGGCGAACCGGCGTCAGGCCGCCCTGCCGATTGCCGCTGCCATCGGCGGGATGGTCGTGCCGGCGCTTATTTTTTACCTGTTCAATCCGCTGGGGAAAGAAGCGACGGGATGGGGGATCCCGATGGCGACCGACATCGCCTTCGCCCTCGGGATCGTCGCCCTGCTGGGATCGCGCATCCCCCGGTCGCTGGCGATCTTTCTCACCGCCCTGGCCATCGTCGACGACCTGGGGGCGGTAGTGGTGATCGCCCTTTTTTACACCGGCGATCTGTCGGAACTCTCGCTGCTCGTCGCGGCCGGTTTTTTCGTCCTTCTCATGGTCGGTAATCGGCTCAAGGTGCAAAGTCCGAACTTTTACGCCCTGGTCGGTTTCGGTCTCTGGGTAGGGATGCTCCAGTCGGGGGTGCATGCCTCCATCGCCGGCGTCATCATCGGCATCACCATCCCGGTCGTGCCGCGCTTTACCCGGAATCAATTCCTCCATAGGAGCGAACAGCTTCTCGAGAAGTTTCGGGAGGTGAAGGGGGGGGACGGCCCCTTTCTCGAAGGGGAGCGAATCGGCGTTCTCCTCGCCATGGAACACATCTGTCACGACGCGGTCAGCCCTCTGCAGCGTATGGAACATGAAATGCAAAACTGGGTCATCTTCGGCGTCATGCCGATCTTCGCCCTGGCCAACGCCGGGGTCACCATCGGCCTGCATGAGCTGGCTTCCTCCTTCGTCCACCCGGTCACCCTGGGGGTGATTTTCGGCCTGCTGATCGGTAAGCCGCTCGGGATTTTCGTCTTCGCCTGGCTCGCCGTTCGCCTCGGCCTCGCCCATCTCCCCGCCGGGGTGCGCTGGCGGCAGATTCTCGGCATCGGTATTCTCGGCGGCATCGGCTTTACCATGTCGATTTTCATCACCAGTCTGGCTTTCGGCACTTCCCCCCTGGTCACCGATGCCAAGATCGGTATCTTCGTCGCCTCCCTCTTCGCCGGCATTGTCGGCTACCTGGTGCTGGTCCGCTCCGGTCGGCCGGAAGAGACCGCCGGGACTGTGCCGTAAATGGCAGCCCCGGTGGGCAACTTTGTCCCCCTGGTATTTGGCCAGTGGTTATTTTTGCCCCACCGGTTGGTCCGCCGGCCATCCGCAACAGCAACAAGGATACTGAATTAGAAAGGTTTTTCTCCCTGTGGTCCGGCTTGGCAACCTGCTTGCAGTGACGTATACGCGCCGGGCTAATCCGGCTCATGTCATCTGGAGGCAAACTCATGGGCAAACTGGTCGCAAAACCGAAGCGCTATATCATCTCGTGTCGGGTCACCGCCGAGGAGATGCGGGTCCTGCAGGAGATCGCCCGCAGTTCCGGCCACAATATCTCCGACCTGCTGCGGCAAACCCTCCTCATGCTGGAGGAGGATTCCCCCTGGGTCGTCAACGGCTGATTCCCCGCTGGTTTACCTCCCCCTTTTCCGCCCCGGGCTGCTCACTCCGTACTTGAATTTATTCAGCTCTTTTGCTACTTTGTGAGGTCTTGTCGCAGCCATCCCCAGAGCCCGGGAGTACCCCATGGATTACAAAGAGACCCTCAACCTGCCCGTGACCGACTTTCCGATGCGGGCCAACCTCCCTCAGCGGGAGCCGGAGATCCTGAAAAAATGGGGGGAGATGGGACTCTACCGGCTGCTCGAGGCGGCCGGCCAGGGGCGGCCGAAGTTCATCCTGCATGACGGTCCCCCATACGCCAACGGCCACACCCACATCGGCCATGCCCTCAATAAAATTCTCAAGGACGTCGTCATTAAAAGCCGGCGGATGCAGGGGTTCTACGCCCCATACGTGCCGGGGTGGGACTGCCACGGGTTGCCGATCGAGCTGATGGTCGACAAACAGCTCGGCGAGAAAAAGCGCAGCATGAGCAAAGTCGAGGTGCGCCAGGAGTGCCGCGCCTACGCCAGCCGCTGGGTGGAGATCCAGAAGCAGGAGTTCGAGCGGCTCGGGGTGTTCGGCGAATGGGACCACCCGTACCTGACCATGAACCACGGCTACGAGGCGGCCACCGCCCGCGAACTGGCCCGCTTTGCCGAAGCTGGCGGCCTGTACAAGGGGAAAAAGCCGGTGCACTGGTGCGCCTCCTGCGTCACCGCCCTGGCCGAAGCGGAGGTCGAATACGCCGATCACACCTCCCCCTCCATCTACGTCAAATTCCCCTTCACCGATCTGCTGCCGCCCGGCCTGGAGGCGCTGGAGGGGAAACCGCTCTCCTTCGTCATCTGGACCACCACCC
>JACZKF010000555.1 GCA_014860175.1 Desulfuromonadales bacterium
CTTTCAAAACGATCGACAATCGCTTCCGCGTGGGTTTCAATTCCATCAGCTATAGCGGATCCACGGACGGCACGAAATTCCTGCATCTCGATACGTTTGAGCTGGCCCACAAAAACAGTTGGTATACCCATCTCTTTGCAAGCAACCCAACCAGCTCTACCCCCCTGCGCGGCGCGCTTTCCAATGCGGGGAAGCTGTATGCAAAGAAAATCAGCGGTCAGACAGTGGATCCGGTGCAGTATTCCTGCCAGCAAAATTTCACCATTCTTTCCACGGACGGATACTGGAACACGAACCTTGAATCGAGTTCCTACGGTCCATATAACCTAAGCGGCGGCAACGTGGGCAATCTGGATGGCGGTACCACTGCGCGGCCGATGTATGAAGGCCCCAATTCCACATCCAATACGCTGGCTGACATCGCCAAGTACTACTACGATACCGATCTGCGCACCAGCGCCCTGGGCAATTGCACTGGCGGCGTCAGTACCGACTTCCCTTCGGGGAATCCCGATGTTTGCACCAACAACGTATTCATCAGCAGCGCCGACAATAACCTCAAACAGCACATGACCACGTTCACCATGGGGCTGGGCGCGGACGGCACGCTGAATTTTTCTCCCGATTACGAATCCGCGACGTCCGGGGACTATTACAATCTGAAAAACGCACTGGGTTCGCCTACGGTGAATTGGTCGGATCCGATATCCAACTCTCAGGGAGAGCGGATTGACGATCTCTGGCACGCCGCGGTAAACGGGCGGGGAGCTTATTTCAGCGCCAAGGACCCGGATGCAATCATCGCCGGCTTCAACAAAGCGCTTTCGTCCATTACCGCCAAGCTGGGTGCGGCCGCGGCGGCCGCAACCAGCACCTTGAACCCCGTCGCCGGCAACAACTTTGCCTACGTCGCCAGCTACACCACAGTGAAATGGACAGGCAATCTGGAGGCGCGCAGCATCAACACATCCACCGGTGCCGTCAGCGAGACCGCAAGCTGGTGTGTGGAGAACGTCGTGGCGACAACCTGCGCATCACCGGGTACCGTCGTGGCCGACTCCACCGGATCCAGCACCACGTACAGCTGCGTCGTCGCAGGTGCTACTGCCGCTAGCTGCACCGCTCCCGGTGTATTCGATTCGGTTACTTCTAAGTGCACGACACAAATAACCAACGCGTGCACCGGCACCCTGGCCGCAAAAATAGGACCGACCGCCAGCCCGAGTACTGCCCCCTGTTACAACGATGCCAATTGCGACACCAGGACCATCTATACCGCCCCCGCTGGCGGTCTCACACCATTGACGGAGCAAAATCTGGTTCCATTCGACTCCTCCTATGCAACCGCCAACTCAAGCAATTTTGCGGCTGCGCATATCAATTCGCTCAACCAGTGGGGCTCGCTTTCCGCCTCGCAGCAGACTGCGGCGGCAGGGGTGAACCTTATAAATTATCTGCGCGGCCAGAACGGTTTTGAGGATCGAGCCGTCAACCCCGCAGCCAACAGGTTGTATCGCACGCGCGAGGCCGTGCTGGGCGACGCCCTGGAATCGCAGCCCGCTTTTATCAGCAAGCCCGTGTTCGGCTATTCGTACGCGGGCTACAGCGACTATAAATTGACGAAAGCCGGCCGGGCAGGGACGGTGTACATGGGCACCAACGACGGCATGATGCACGCCTTCGCTGCCAGCGATGGAACCGAACGCTGGGCCTACGTGCCGAGCATGGTGATTCCCAATATGTGGAAACTGGCGAGTACGAGCTACAGTTCCAATCATGCCAATTTTGTCAACGGCAGTCCCCTCACCTCGGATTTTTACTGTCCGGAAAATTGCGGCGGGAAGACGGATGGTGCACTTAGCGCGTCATGGCGCACCATACTTGTGGCGGGCCTGAACGGCGGCGGTCGCGGTTATTTTGCGCTGGACATCACGGATCCCGCCAAACCGGTCCTGTTATGGGAATTTACGACGACAGCCGGCATCGGTTCCACCAAAGACGACGATCTGGGCTATAGCTTCGGCCGGCCCGTCGTCGCCAGAAAGCCCGGCGGCACCTGGGTGGTGCTGGTCACCTCCGGTTATAACAACACAAGCCCGGGCGACGGCAAGGGCTATCTCTGGGTGCTCAATCCCAATACCGGCGCGATCATCAGCAAAATCGGCACCGGCGCAGGCGACACGACCACGCCAAGCGGGCTGGCCAAGATCTCCGTCTGGAATGATGAACCCGGCGGCAATAAAGCCGGCTATGCCTACGGCGGTGACTTGCTCGGCAATGTCTGGCGTTTCGATATCAACAGCGCTGCTGCCGCTGCTTTCGGCACTGGCAGCGTTTTGAAATTCGCCACTTTGTTCTCGGACAGCGCCGGTACCCTTCCGCAGCCCATTACCACCACTCCGGTGCTCGAGAAGATCGAGGATAAGCGCGTCGTATTCATCGGAACGGGGAAATATCTCGAGGCGGGAGACCTTGTCACCACGCAGAAACAGACACAATATGCGATCAAGGATGACGATGCGACCAGCACTCTTGTCAATCCGCGCACGACATTGGTCAATCAAGTATTGACCCCAAACCCGAACGGCACGGCTACCCGTATCGTCGCGAATCCGAATCCTGTGGATTTCTCCACCGGTCGAGGCTGGTATGTCGATTTCCCTGACGGCGGATCTGGCGGAGTCGGAGCGGAGCGCGTAAATATCGACAGCAGACTGACGCGAGGTATTCTCGTCGCAGCGACTATCGTTCCGTCCAGCACGGTTTGTTCGCCAGGCGGCTACGGCTGGATCAATTATATCAACTACCTGACAGGCGGTTCGATCGATTCAACCGGCGTGGTATCGGGAAAATATGACTCGAGCATCGTTGGTGTCAACGTTATCTACATTGCCGGCGAGCCCAAATTCCTGGTCGTAACCTCTACGAATCCGACACCCCAAGGCGATGATACAGTGAAGCCCCCGCCATCAGGATCCGGATTTTCGGGGAAGCGGGCGATTTGGCGCGAGTTGATACAGTAGTCGAGCGAGCACCGCCCGGATTGAGCTGTGCGAAATCCGGGCCGAGAGCCGGCGCGTCCCCCGCATTGCGTGCGGCTTGATTCGGGCTGTTGCTGTAGATGCC
>JACZKF010000556.1 GCA_014860175.1 Desulfuromonadales bacterium
AGCATGGACAGCGGGGTAGATCTCAACCATCCGGACCTCGGCCCCCAATGGCGCGGCGGCAGTAACAGCTGGTTCGACCCCAACGGGGAGCATGCCACCCCTGCCGACCGCGACGGCCACGGTACCGCCGTCATGGGGGTCATGGTCGGTGGCAGCGCCGGCGGCACCGCCATCGGGGTTGCCCCCGACGCCCAATGGATCGCGGTCAAAATCTTCGATAATGGGGGGCAGGCGTCGCTGAGCGGCATCCATCGAGGGTTCCAGTGGCTGCTCGACCCGGACGACGACCCCGACACCGATGACGCCCCCGATGTCGTCAACAACTCCTGGGGGCTCGAGGGGACGCCTGGAGCCTGCATCGATGAGGGGAACGCCGACTTTCACGACGATATTCAACTGCTGAAATCGGCGGGCATTGCCGTGGTCTTTGCCGCCGGCAACCAGGGGCCGTTGCAGGATACCAGCCTGAGTCCCGGCAACTACCAGGAAGCTTACGCCGTCGGGGCGGTAGACGCCCATCAGCGCATCGCCGATTTCAGCGGCCGGGGGCCTTCCGCCTGTGACCAGACCGTTTATCCGGAGCTGGTCGCACCCGGGGTCGGCATCCGCAGCTCTGATCTCACGCCACCCGGCTTTCCCCCCCAGTACCTCGTCTCCAGCGGCACCTCCCTGGCGGCGCCGCACGTGGCCGGAGCCCTCGCCCTGCTGCGCAGCGCCTTTCCCGGGAGGACGGCAGCCGACCTCGAAGAGGCCTTGCAGCAGTCGGCCCGGGACCTGGGCGGGATCGGTCCGGATAACGATTATGGCTTCGGTCTGGTCGACGCTGCCCAGGCTCTGCTCGCCATGAGCCGCTCCCGGGTCGGGGTTTTCCGAGGCGGAAAGTGGTACCTCGACGCCAGCGGTAACGGCGCCTGGGACGCTGCTGTGGATCTCGCCTACGGCAGCTTCGGCATGACCGGTGACCTGCCGGTGGTCGGAGATTTCGACGGCGACGGCGTCGATCAGATCGCCGTCTTCCGCGCCGGCCAATGGTACGTCGACACGAACGGCAACGGCGCCTGGGATGCCGGTGATGCCGTTTACAGTTTCGGCCAGGCCGGCGACCTGCCGGTGGTCGGAGACTTCGACGGCAACGGCGTCGACCAGCTCGCCGTCTTTCGCGCCGGCAGGTGGTACGTCGACACGAACGGCAACGGCGCCTGGGATGCCGGGGACGCCGTCTACAGCTTCGGCCAGGGGGGCGACCTGCCGGTGGTCGGAGATTTCGACGGCGACGGCGTCGACCAGATTGCCGTCTTCCGCGCCGACAAATGGTACGTCGACACCAACGGCAGCGGCGTCTGGGATGCCGGGGACGCCGTCTACAGCTTCGGCCAGAGGGGCGACCTGCCGGTGGTCGGTGATTTCGACGGCAACGGCGTCGACCAGATTGCCGTCTTCCGCGCCGGCAACTGGTACGTCGACCTCGACGGCAACGGTGGCTGGAACCCGGGGAACGATGCGCTGTACAGCTTCGGCCAGGTTGAAGACAAACCGGTTGCCGGTAGATGGTGATCTCCGGCGTGCTCGCCCGCAGTCTCTGTACCGCCCCACCATCAGGGCGAGCCGCTTCCGGCTCGCCCTGATGGCATTTTAGAACGGCGGGTTACTCAGATGAAATTTCTTTTGACAACGGAGACTCCCTCCTGCTACTTTGCATTTCTCAATAGTTTGTTTTTTATAGGTTTTTAGTCCTGATCAGGTGGCAGTGAGCGCCAAAGGTTTTCCGCTGTGATGGTTCTTTTATGACGGCCAGGCCGTCTGCCTTGGTACTCCTTCTGTTCTTCTTGCTGCTGCCTCTCGGTCAGGCGGCGGCGGCCCCCGTCTCCGCGTCCATTCCCCTCGACAGTTGGATCTATCCGGCCATTGACAAACTCGCCGGCCTGGGACTGATCGATTCCGCCCTGCAGGGGAGCCGCCCCTTTTCCCGCCATGAAGCCGCCCGCCTGACCCGGGAAGCGCTCGATCAGGCCGAGGTGACCGCTCCCGCGCCGGTGGCGCTGGAGATCCTGCGGCGGCTCGAAGGGGAGTTGCAGACGTCGTTGCGGGAAGTGGCAGGGAGCTCTGCGCCGGGCTATATTCAGCCTCTGCGGGAAATCCGGCTCGACTACCTGCACCAGGAGGGGGTCCCTTCCGTCATCGCCTCCCGTCCTCCTGGCGGCACCCTGGATCTGATCGATGCCCGCCAGTTCGCTCTCGACCCGAACAACTTCGGTCTCGACTACGACGAGGGGCACAACGGCCGGGTCATTCTGGAAACTGAAGCTCGCCTGGGAAGTTTCCTCCTGTTCAACTGGCGCCCGCTGCTGCTGGTCGGTGAGGAGGGGGATACTTCGCTGCGCACCCTGCACGGCACCGCCACCCTCGGCCTCGGGCGGTGGCAGGTCAGCGCCGGCCGGGAAAGCCTGTGGTGGGGGCAGGGGCGCCGCGGCTCGCTGATTCTGACCAGCAATGCAGCCCCTTTGGAGATGCTGCGCATCACCAATCCGACCCCGGTTCTCCTCCCCTGGATATTTCGACCGCTGGGCCCTTTTCGTTTGGATCTGTTCTGGAGTAGACTGGAATCTGACCGGTTAATCCCGGAGCCCTACCTCGCTGGGTTGCGGATGAACATCAAGCCGCGCCCCTGGCTCGAGCTCGGTGCTTCCCGTACGGTGATGTTCGGCGGGGAAGGGCGCCCCGACGTAGGGTTTTCCGATTTTTTCACTATTCTCGGCGGCAAGAACCTCGAAGGGGGAGAAGACACCAGTAATCAGCTGGCCGCTCTCGATGCCCGGCTGAAAATTCCGCCCCTCGCCGGGGCCGAGCTGTACGGCGAATGGGGAGGGGAGGACGAGGCCGGCGGCTTCATCTCCCATAAATCGTGGATCGCCGGTCTTTATCTGCCGCAGCTGGAGCCGACGGGGCGATTGGCTCTGCGGCTCGAATACGCCGATCTGACCCATGAGTCGGGTGTCGCCCCGGCCTGGTACCGGCACGGCATTTATCGCTCCGGCTATACCTACAAGGGGAAGGTTCTCGGTCACCACATCGGTGGCGCGGCCCGCAACCTCTACACGGAACTGGAGGCGCGGCTGTCCGGTTCGTGGACGGTGCGGGGCTCCTTCGACTACCAGGAGCGCGGGACCGACCAGCTGGTCGAAGAGACGCACCGGCAGCCGGCAGTGGAAGTAGAGTGGGAGGTGCGCCCCGGACTCACGATCAGCGCCGCCTACGCGCTCGATCGGGTAAAGAATTTCGGCTTTACCGCCGGCGACAGCAGAGACTTTCATCTGCTCAGAGCGGGTGTGGCGGCGCACTGGTAACATTTTCAACTTTCCATCGGCGGTTGACTTATCTGGCAGGAGGTCGGTTTGCACTGCATGCGTTTCCATACAGTACTGCTGTTTTGGGCATTGCTCCTATTCCCTGGTTCGGTTTGGGCTCAGGAGCGAGTTCAGGCTGTTCCGGCTGTTCCGGCTGCCGGCATCTCCGGAGAAAGCGTCGCCCCTGCCGAGGGGCCGGTGCCCGTCGGCACCCCTGACGGTCTGTTCGACGCCGGGGAGGGGAGTGACAGCCCGTTCCATAAGACCAGCGTCGGGGAAATCGATCTGAAGCTCAAGCGCTTCGGCCACGACTTCTTCAGCCGCCCCGGAAGTTTCCAGCCCGACCCGGCGGCCCTGGTCGGCCCCGATTATACGGTCGGTCCCGGCGACACCTTCAAGATCGATATCTGGGGCAATATCGAGGGGAACTACCTGGTCACCGTCGACCGCAACGGCGAGATCGCCATCCCCAGGGTCGGCGTCGTCAATCTGTCGGGGCAGACCTTTGCCGAGGCCCGGGAGACCATTCGCCGGCAGGTCGGCAAATACTTCTCCAATTTCGAAATCAACGTCACCATGGGGGGGCTGCGCTCCATCCAGATCTACCTGGTCGGCGAAGTCAAAGCCCCCGGCTCCTATACCCTCAGTTCCCTCTCCACCGTCCTGACCGCCCTCTCTTCCGCCGGCGGGCCGACCATCGGCGGCAGTTTGCGCAACGTGCAGCTGCTGCGCCAGGGAGCGCCGGCTGCCGTCATCGACTTCTATGACTTCTTTCTCGCCGGCGACAAGAGTCGCGACATGCGGCTGCAGGCCGGCGACACCATCTTCGTCCCCATCGCCGGTCCCAAGGTGGGGGTCGCCGGCAACGTGCGGCGGCCGGCTCTTTACGAGCTGAAGGGGGGGGAAGCGCTGGCGCAGGTGCTCGAACTGGCGGGGGGGGTCGTCCCCACCGCCTACCTGCAAAAAGTCCAGGTGCAGCGGGTCGAGGCCCATCAGCAGCGGGTCGTGGTCGATCTCGACCTGCAGTCGGGTCAAGCGGGAGCCCCAGACCTGCAGATGCCGCTGCAGGATGGCGACCTGGTCAAGATCTATCCCATCTCCGGCGCCGGCGGTTTCGTAACCCTGGCCGGCTATGTCGCCTATCCCGGCCAGTACCAGTGGAGCAAAGGGCAGCGGCTGGCCGATCTGATCGGTCCCTACAGCAACCTCCTCCCCGAGTTCTTTCCGGGGATGGCCCGCATCGTTCGGATCCGTCCTCCCGAATACCGCCCCGAAGCGCTCACCGTCAATCTGGAAAAGGCCCTGCGGGGCGACCCGGAGCACAATCTCCTGCTGGCGGAGTACGACGAAATTCGTCTCTTCTCCCGTAAGGAGATGGAAGAGACCCCCGAGGTGACCGTTTCCGGCGCCGTGCTCAGCCCCGGCACCTACCGGCTCTACGAAGAGATGACCCTGCGCGACCTGGTCGCCGCCGCCGGCAACCTGCGCCGTCGCGCCTATACCGCCGAGGCCGAAGTCACCCGCTACCTCCCCGCCGGTCGCGAGACCCGCACCGAGCGGCGGATCATCGACCTCTCCCAGGCCATGCTGGGCGATCCCGCCCACGACTTGCCTCTGCTGCCCGACGATCACGTGTTCATCCGCAGCATCCCCGATTATGGTGAGCGGCTGATGGTCAAAATCGAGGGGGAAGTTCTCTTCCCCGGCACCTACGCCATCTCCAAGGGAGAGGCGTTGAGCTCCATCCTCGAGCGTGCCGGCGGCTTCACCCGGGACGCCTATCTGCGGGGCGGGGTATTTTCCCGGGAATCGCTCAAGGAGTCCCAGCAGGCACGACTGAATCAGCTTATTCTCGAACAGGAGCAGGAGGTTCAGCGCACGGCGATGGAGATCGCCCGAGGGGCTCTCAGCCCCGAAGAGCTCACCTCCGCCCAGACCATTCTGGAAGCCCGGACGGAGTTGCTGACCAAACTGAAGCAGACGCCGGCCAACGGCCGCATGGTCATGAGCCTGGCCGCGCTCCCCGAGTTTCGCGGTTCGGCCTATGATATCGAGCTGATGAACGGCGACACCCTGAACGTCCCCAAAAATCCGCAGTCGGTGACCGTCCTGGGGCAGGTGTACAACCCCGTCTCCATCGCCTATCAGCCGGGCAGGACCGTCGGCCACTATCTGGATAAGGTCGGCGGCCCCAAAAAGGATGCCGACACCGGCGAGATGTTCATCGTCCGCGCCGACGGCACCGTCGTCAGCGCCCAGCAGGGTGGCTGGGGGGTCCGTTGGGACGGCGACAGCCATCGCTGGCAGTCCGGCGGTTTCCGCTCC
The DNA here is from genome assembly GCA_014860175.1 of Desulfuromonadales bacterium. Taxonomy (GTDB): domain Bacteria; phylum Desulfobacterota; class Desulfuromonadia; order Desulfuromonadales; family JACZKF01; genus JACZKF01. The sequence continues at coordinate 5,670 of JACZKF010000556.1, forward strand.
ACCGTTCTCCACCCCGGCGACACCGTCCTGGTCCCGGAGAAGATCCGCCGGACCGCCTGGCTGCGCGAGCTCCGCGACATCTCGGCGATCGTGTTCCAACTGGCCTTGGGGGCGGCGGCGGTGGCTTCATTTTAGCCACCGGCAGTTACCTGTGCCTGCCGCTGCTTGATCTGTATTGTGTCCATCCGACGAGAAACCTATGAGTGATTATCAGAAGAGTTCTGATCAGATTCGCCCCGAAGAGGACGAAATAAACCTCCTCGATTACCTGTTGGTGCTACTCAAATACAAGACTGTCATTCTGGTTTCCGTAGTGGTGACCTTTGTGCTGGCCTGCGGAATCACCCTGATGATGCCCAACATCTATACCGCCACCGCTCGTATTCTGCCCCCTGTTGAAGACAAGGTCGGATTGGGGGGGCTGCTGGGA
>JACZKF010000058.1 GCA_014860175.1 Desulfuromonadales bacterium
CTGGTGTCGGGTCATAGCCGGAGCTGCCGCGCCGCTCCACCACCAACAGGGCGCTCCCCCCGGGCACAGTTACCCGGGCTCGCCGGAAAGGGGTGGAGGGGTCGCCCTCGAGGTCGGCGCTGAACCGGTGCAACTGCAGAAAATCGGCGATGCTCTCCACCCGCAGCGCTACCCCGGCTGGCGCCGGGGCATCGGGAGAGGTCAGCACCAGGCGAGGGAGGATGGCCCCCGGATGAAAGTAGGCCGGCTGATCGGTATCGGGCTGGCGAAGAAAACCACAGACCTCCAAGGTCTGCCGCAGCGGCGCCGAGTCAGGCGCCAGCAGATGATCGATCCAGTCGAGCAGGCGGCCGCTGGCCTCCTCCCGGACTTTTTGCTGGAGCCGCCCCAGAGCTGGAATTTCCTGAACCTGGTGGGCCAGCAGATCGAGACAAAGCTGCTCCGCCGCCGCCTGCCTCTGCCAATCGAAAGGTGCTCCTCGCTCCATACCCGCTCCTTTGACTGCGTTATCTTCGTTGCCGGATCACGCCCCTGCCAGCAGGCAGGGATCCTGATCGACCTGCAGCTCGGCGAAGCTCCCCTCCTGCAACACCCGGCGGATGATGGCCAGCCCTTCCTCGATCTCCTCGGCCGTGACGATCAGGTGCGGCCGGAAGCGGATGCTGCATTCGCCGCAGCCGACCAGCAGCAATTTCCGCCGAAACAGAGCTTTCACCAGCTGGTCGCGCTGGCGGCCGTCGGGGAGGTCGAAGGCGCACATCAGGCCGCGACCGCGGGGGTTGGTGATCAGGTCGGGGAACTCGCCGGAAAGCCGCTGCACCCCGGCGAGCAGCAGCTCCCCCTGGCGCCGGGCGTTGGCGACCAGCTTTTCCTCCTCGATGATGCGCAGGATATGGGTACAGCGCGCCATGTCGAGCAGATTGCCGCCAAAGGTCGAGTTGAGACGGCTGCGCTCCTGAAAGACATGGCAGCCGACCTGATCGATGCGGCGCGAGGCGAGAATGCCGCAGACCTGGCTTTTCTTGCCGAACACCAGGACATCCGGTCGCAGATCGAAATGTTCATGGGCCCAGAAACGGCCGGTGAGCCCGAAGCCGGTCTGGATTTCATCGAAAACCAGCAGCAGCTCGTGCTCGTCGCAGAGCCGGCGCAGGGCCTGGAGAAATTCCAGGCGAAAATGGTTGTCCCCCCCCTCTCCCTGGATCGGCTCGATGATCAGGGCCGCGATCTCTTCTGGCTGACGGTCGATCGACTGCAGGATCTGCTGCAGGGCCTCCGCTTCGGCCGCCTCGACCTGGGCCAGGCGCTCGGTGTTGAGAGGAAACGTGAGCTTCGGGTTGGTCACGCGCGGCCAGTCGAAAGTGGGGAAGTACTTGGTCTTGCGCGGGTCGGCCGTGTTGGTCAGGGAGAGAGTGTAGCCGCTGCGGCCGTGAAAGGCCTGGCGGAAATGAATGACCTGGCTCCCCCCCTGCCGGCGGCCGGCCGCCAGATTTTTGCGCACCTTCCAGTCGAAGGCGGTCTTCAGGGCATTTTCCACCGCCAGCGCCCCCCCTTCGATGAAGAAGAGATGGGGGAGCTCCGCTGGCATGGCGAGGCGGACGAAGGTTTCCACGAACTGCGCCAGAGCCGGGGTGTAGACGTCGGAATTGGTAGGCTTGTTGACCGCCAGCGACCCCAGCTCGTCCCGGGCCCGCAGCAGGCGGGGGTGATTGTAGCCGACAGCCATCGAGGCGTACATGGAGAAGAAGTCGAGGTAGCGTTCGCCGTTGCGCAGGTCGACAAACCAGCTGCCCCGTGAGCGCTCCAGGTCGAAGATGATGTCGAAACCTTCGGTCAGCAGGTGCCTGGCCAGGAAGGTTTTCACCTCATGGGGGTGGATCATCCCGCGCCTCCTCTTCGCGCTGCTATCTCGAATCATTGCGAGTGAGATTAATTGTAGCAGGGATCGGAAAGTTCCGGCGGCTCTCGCCCCTTTTTCCCGCTGGCCAAACTACGACGAAATACGTAGAATGGCAGGGCGCAGGCACCTTGGCCGGCTCATGGGCAATCTCAGGAGGGATTTATGGAGAACGTGGGGAGAAACACCATCGCGATGGTTCTGGCTGGGGGGAAAGGGGAGCGGCTCGGCCCCCTCACCTTGCGCCGCCCCAAGCCGAGCATCTCTTTCGGCGGCAAGTACAAGATCATCGACTTCGTCCTGAGCAACCTGTTCAACTCGGGAATCAAGCGGGTCTACATCCTCACCCAGTACCGGGCCTATTCCCTGAACAAGCATATCCGTGAATCGTGGGGCAAATGGACCGGCCTGGGCGAGTTTTTCGTCGCCATTTCCCCCGAGACCCGCAGCGAGAGCGAGGAGTGGTTCAAGGGGACGGCGGACGCCATCTTGCAGTACCTGCGCTTCGTCGAGCACTCGGATGCCGATTACGTGGCGGTCTTCGGCGGCGACCACATCTACCGGATGGACGTCGGCCAGATGGTCGAGGATCACCGCCGCAACCGGGCCGACATGACTTTGGCAGCGCTGGAAGTGACGGTGGAGGAGGCGAAACGGTTCGGCGTCTTCGCCGTCGATGACGACTTCCGGGTCACCGCCTTTGCCGAAAAGCCCCAGGAGCCGAAGCGGATCCCGGACCGGGAAACCTGCTTCGCTTCCATGGGGAACTACATTTTCAACACCCGCAAGCTGATCGAGGTGCTGCAGGAAGGGAAGAAGAAGCACCCCGACCTCGATTTCGGCAAGCACATCATCCCGATGATGCTGGAACAGGGGGACCGGGTCTTCGCTTACAACTTCAACGACAACCAGATCCCGGGGATGCGACCGGAGGAGCGGGGATACTGGATGGACGTCGGCACCATCGACTCTTACTATGAAGCGAACATGGACCTGATCAAGGTCTCCCCCCGCCTCAACCTCTACAACTACAAGTGGCCGATCCTCACCAACCAGGGGAATCTGCCGCCGGCCAAGACAATTTTCGACGAAGAGACCCGCCGCGGGGTCAATATCGACTCCTATGTCTGCGCCGGCTGCATTACCAGCGGCGGCACCGTGCGGCACTCCATCATCGGCCCCCGCTCGAAGATCAACAGCTACGCCACGGTGGAAGACTCCATTCTGTTCGAAAATGTCACCATCGGCCGCCATGCCAAGATTCGAAAAGCGATCATCGACAAGAACGTGGTCGTTCTCGACGGCAGCATCATCGGCTATGATCACGACGAGGACCGGCGCCGAGGCTACACCGTGACCGAATCCGGGATCGTGGTGGTCTCCACCCCTATGGTCGGCGAGGTGCGGTGACGACAAACCAGGCCAGACCCAACAGCTGCAGCCCCAGGATCGCTCCGAAGCCGGCCTGATAGCCAACCATCGGATAGCCGCCGGTGGCGGTCGTCGGCCACAGGCTGATGAGCGCGCCGATCCCCCATTGGGCGGCAAAGGCGAAGGCGAATACCAGCAGGTTGAGGCCGGTGTTCACGCGTCCGGCCAACCCCGCCGGGAAACTCTGGGAGAGCACCGCATACGGCAGGATGCTGGCGGTGCCGAAAAAGCCGAACAACATCCACAGCACCCGGACCGCCGGTCCGGTCGGGACCAGCAACAACAACAGCTGCACCAGCAAAAAGG
>JACZKF010000557.1 GCA_014860175.1 Desulfuromonadales bacterium
CCCCCCCGCAGCTGTCAAACCGCCCCCGCCGGCGGCGGTGACGAGCCGGCCGGGAACTTCGCCGGCATCGGGCATGGCTGAGCTGACCGGCCTTCGTCTCTGGTCCAACCCAGGGTACACCCGGGTGGTCCTTGACCTGTCGGCGGAGGCCGAGTTTACGGCCAACTTTCTCCCCGGCGACCCCGGTGCCGGCCGGGTGCCACGACTGTATGTCGATATCCGCAGGGCCGTGCCGGGACAGGGGGTGGCCGAGCTGACCCAGGTGCGCGACGGTCTGCTGACCCAGGTGCGGACCGGGCGCTTCGATGGGGAGACGATCCGGGTCGTCCTCGATCTGGTCAGTCTCAAGGACTACAAGATCTTTCCGCTTTCCGATCCGGCCCGCATCGTTCTCGATGTCACCGGCGATCAGCCGACCCTCTCCGCCGACCACCCGCAGCTGACCGCCCCCGCCAAACAGGAGAAGGATCCTGTCGTCGCCAGGGAGCGCCACCCGGTGCCGCCGCCGGTCCAGGCGCAAGCGCCGAACGCCGGCCCGGTGCTGCGCCGGGTGGTGGTCGACGCCGGCCATGGCGGCAAGGATCCGGGAGCGGTCGGCCCCGGCGGGACGATGGAAAAGGACATCACCCTGGCCCTGGCCAAGCTGCTGGCCAGCAAGCTCAGACAGGAGATCGGCTGTGAGGTTATCCTTACCCGCAACAGCGACGTCTTTCTGCCGCTGGAAGAGCGCACGGCTATTGCCAACCGGGTCGGCGCCGACCTGTTCATTTCCGTGCATGCCAACGCCGCTCCCAATCGCAACGCCTATGGGATCGAGACCTATTATCTGAATTTCTCCCGCAGTGACAAGGCGGCGGCAGTGGCCGCCCGGGAAAACGGCACCTCCCTCAAACAGGTCGGTGACCTGGAACTGATCCTCTTCGATCTGATGGCCAACAGCAAGATTAATGAATCAAGCCGCCTGGCAGCGGAGATCCAGAAGAGCCTGGTTACCAACCTGCGCCGGGATTTTACCGAGGTCAAGGACTTGGGGGTGCGCCAGGGGCCGTTTTACGTGCTGCTCGGGGCGACCATGCCGTCGGTGCTGGTCGAGGCCGGTTTCATCAGTCACTCGCGGGAGGAGGTGCGCCTGAAGGACGTCAAATTTCAGGAGAAAACCGCCACGGCCATCGTCCGGGGCGTCCAGCAATTTGCCAACTCGCTACGGATGGTCGCTGCCCAATGAACCAGATTCCGGTGGAAAAATCCGAATCGTTCTTCTCCCGCGAAGTTCTCGATCCGGCCATTCCCTACGCCCAGCGCCAGAAGATGCTGGTCGAGGCTTCCCGCGCGTTTCTGACCTATCACCAGGAACTGATCCGGGAGCGACACCGAGGCGGTGAGAGCGGGCGGCTGGTCGTCGGCAGTTTGACCTCTCTGATCGACACCCTGATCCGCAACCTGTACCGCAGCGCTTCGGCCGATCTCAGCCGGGACGGCTCCCCCCCCTGCACCCTGATCTGCCTGGGGGGGTACGGGCGCGGCGAACTCAACCCCCGCTCCGATATCGATCTGATGTTTTTCCACACCGGCCGGGAGAAAGAGTTTGCCCAACAGGTGGCCGAGCGGATTCTCTACCTGCTGTGGGACATCGGTCTCGAGGTCGGTTACAGCGTGCGCACGGCCAAAGACTGCCTGGAGATGGCCGATAAGGACATCACCGCCCGCACCGCCTTGCTTGATTCGCGCTATCTGGTGGGGGACGAGGGGAGCTACCAGGAGTACATCCGGACCGTCATCGAGGTGGTCCTGGGGAAGAACAGCCAAGCCTTCATCCGCGACAAGCTGGAAGAGAATACCCGGCGGCTGCGCAAGTACGGCTCCACCGTCTACCTGCTGGAGCCGAACATCAAGGAGGGGGAGGGGGGGCTGCGCGATCTGCACACCGCCTTGTGGATCGCCATGGTCAAGTTCAAGGCCCGCTCCCTGCGCGAACTGATCATCAAGGGGGTGCTGACCGAGCGCGAGGGGAAAGAGTTCGAGGACGCCCTCGACTACCTGTGGCGCCTGCGCAACGAACTCCATTATCTCTCCGGCCGCAAAAACGATCAGCTGCATTTCGACCAGCAGGAGAAGATTGCCCAGTTTCTCGGCTATCAGGACCAGCGCGGCACCCTCGCCGTCGAGCAGTTCATGCAGGATTACTACTCGCATGCCACCCGGGTGGAGCACATGGCCTCGTCGCTGATCGCCAAAGTGACCCAGCAGGACGAGCCGTCTTTTCGCATTCTCGGCTATCTTACCCGCCGGGTGGTGGAGGAAGATTTCTACGTTCTGCGGGGCGAGCTGTGGCCCATGCGGCGCGATCTGTTCGAGCGCCAGCCAGCCCGGATCATGCGTGCCTTTCTCCTGGCCCAGCGGCACAAGGTCAAGCTCAGCCTCAGCCTCAAGTCGATGATTCGCGACAATCTGCACCGGATCAACGACAAGGTCCGCCGCTCGGAAGCGATGCGCGACGACTTCCTGGAGATCCTGCGCGGCAGCCGGGGGGTGGCGGAAACTCTCAAGCTGATGCACCATCTGCAGGTCCTCAATCAGTTCATCCCCGAGTTTGGCCACATCTACTGCAAGGTGCAGCACGACGCCTATCACATCTATACGGTGGATATTCACTCCCTGTTTGCCGTGGAGGAGATTACCCGGCTGTGGCAGGGGGAGTACCAGGAGAAAAAACCGCTCCTCACCCAGGTGGCCAACGACATCGAGAAACGGGAGTTGCTGCTCCTGTCGGTCCTGTTTCACGATATCGGCAAAGGGGAGGGGAAGGATCATTGCAACAAGGGGGGGGAGATGATCCCGACCATCGCCCGGCGCCTCGGCCTGAACCGCGAGGACAGCGATCGGCTCGAATTTCTGGTGCGCAACCACCTGCAGATGGCCCACATCTCCCAGCGCCGCGATCTGCACGATGACAAGCTGATCATCCAGTTCGCTCAGCGGATGGGGATGAGTGAAAACCTGAAGATGCTCTATCTGCTCACCTTTGCCGACATCAAGGCGGTGGGGCCGGACGTCTGGTCGGAATGGAAAGGGATGCTGCTGCAGGAGCTGTACGAGAAGAGCTACGAGATCCTCGAGCGGGGCAACTTCCAGATGGAGCAGCGCTCGGAGAAGATGCGCAACCGCAAGCGCAAGGTGGTCGCCCTGCTGGAGGAGGAATTCGGCGCCAAGACGGTCAAGGAGGTGCTCAAGCAGATGAGCACCCGCTACCTTCTCTCCCATCGTTCGAAGGAGATCGCCGGGCACATCCGGGTGGTCCTCTCCCGCAAGGAGCGGCCTTTGGTGATGACGGTGGAACATGAGGAGGCGGCCCAGTACTCTACCCTGACCATCTCCACCCTCGACATCCCGGGGCTGTTTTCCAAAATCACCGGGGTGATGGCGGCCAACGGCATCAACATCCTCGGCGCCCAGATCTCCACCATGAGCAACGGCATCGCCCTCGACACGCTGCAGGTCCGCAGTCCGGGAGGGGAGATCATCGACGATGAAAAAAAATGGCGGAAAGTCGAGGAAGACCTGACCGCCGTCATCGAAGGGCGGGTGCGGGTCGAGGACCTGGTGAAAAAACGCCACCGGTCGAACTTTCTGCCGACCCCCTCGCGCCCCCGCTTCCCCAACAAAGTGGAATTCGACAACCAGATCTCCGACGAGTACACGGTCATCGACATCTTCGCTCACGACCGGGTCGGTTTGCTTTACCAGATCACCCGGACCCTCAAGGAGCTCGGGCTCTATATCGGGGTTTCGAAGATCTCCACCAAAGTCGACCAGGTCCTCGACACCTTCTACGTCCAGGACATCTTCGGCCAGAAACTGACCGCCCCGGAAAAGATCGAAGAGGCCCGGCGGAGGCTGCTGGAATGTTTGGATGAGCAAAATGCGTGATGCGTGATGCGTGATGAGGAACCACATCATCCCATTACTTATTACACATCACACATCACGTTTCTGAGAGCTGAATGAATCAATTTCTCGACAATTTCCTCAACTACCTGACCGTCGAACGCGGGCTGGCGAAGAACACTCTCGACGCCTATGGCCGGGATTTGGCGCGCTATCTCGATTTTCTCGAGAAGGAAGCGGTCGGCCATCCGGATCAGGTAACGGCCGCCGGGGTGCTGCGCTTTCTGGCGCTGCTCAAGGAACAGGGGCTGGCGGCGCGCAGCCGAGCCCGCGCCCTGGTGGCGCTGCGGACGTTTCACAAATTTCTGTTGACCGAGGGGGTTGCCGCCACCAACCCGACCACCCGCATCGAAGCCCCCAAGAGCCTGCACCCGCTCCCCCACACCCTTTCGCCGAGCGAGGTCGAGCGGCTGTTGGCGGCGCCGGTGGGGGAGGAGAGCCGCGACCTGCGCGACCGGGCGATGCTGGAGATCCTCTATGCCACCGGCTTGCGGGTTTCGGAACTGGTGGGGCTCCAACTTGGTGATCTTCAACTCGATATCGGCTATCTGATCGCCTTCGGCAAGCGGAGCAAACAGCGAATCATTCCGCTGGGCGAGGCGGCCTTGGCCGAACTGCGCCACTATCTGGAATTGGGACGCCCGTTTCTCGACCGCCAGGAGAGCCGCCATCTGTTTCTCAACCGGCGCGGCCAGGGGTTGACACGCCAGGGGTTCTGGAAGATTATGAAGCGCCGCGCCCTGGAGGCAGGCATCCGCAAGAAGATCACGCCCCACACCTTGCGCCACTCCTTCGCCACCCACCTGTTGGAAAATGGTGCGGATCTGCGTTCGGTGCAGACGATGCTGGGGCATGCGGACATTTCCACGACCCAGATCTACACTCATGTCACCCGCGAGCGGCTGAAGCGGATCCACGAACAGTTCCACCCGCGGGGGTAACTGCAATTTTGAGTTTTGAATTTTGAGTTGAAAACGATGAAAAGAATATTAACGAGGTTGAGATGAAATACATTGTGCTTCTTGGCGATGGAATGGCGGATGAGCCGATCGAGGCGTTGGGGGGGAAGACGCCGCTGCAGCATGCCCGCACCCCGCGCATGGACGAACTCGCCCGACGGGGCCGCCTCGGTCTGGTCGAGACCGTCCCCCGGGGGTTTCACCCGGGGAGCGACGTCGCCAACCTGTCGGTCTTTGGCTACGATCCGGCCGCCTGTTACAGCGGTCGCTCCCCCTTGGAAGCAGCAAGCATGGGGGTGGAGCTGGGGCCCGAGGACGTTGCCTTTCGCCTCAACCTGGTGGAGTTGACCCCCCATGCCGGCCACCTCTACATGGGCGACTTTTCCGCCGGCCACATCGCCACCGAGGAGGCCCGGGAGCTGATTGCCGCCCTGCAGGAAGATCTCGGCGGCGATGAGTTCACCTTCTACCCCGGCGTCTCCTACCGCCATCTGATGGTCTGGCATGGCGGCCCTGATAATCTGAAGTTCACCCCGCCGCACGACTTGACCATGCAGCCGATCGAGGAGCACCTGCCGCAGGGGGAGCGGGCGGAGAGATTGATCCACCTGACCAGCGACGCCCAGATCCTGCTGCATCAGCATCCGGTCAACCAGCGGCGCAAGCGGGAAGGGGAGCCGCAGGCCAACTCGATCTGGCTGTGGGGGCACGGGCGGGCGCCGAAAATGTCGACCTACCGGGAGATGTTCGGGCTGACCGGGGCGGTGATCTCGGCCGTCGACCTGATCCGCGGCATCGGCATTTTCGCCGGCCTCGAGTCGATCAAGGTCCCTGGCGCCACCGGCTACATCGACACCAACTACCGGGGGAAGGCCGAGTACGCTCTCGAGGCGCTGAAGAGCCGCGACTTCGTCTACCTGCACGTCGAGGCGCCGGACGAGGCGGCCCACGCCGGCAACCTGGAGGACAAGATCACCGCCATCGAGCGCTTCGATGAACTGGTGGTCGGCACCGTCCTCGACGGCCTGCCCAGCCTCGGCGACTACCGGGTGCTGATCCTCCCCGACCACCCGACCCCGGTCGAGCGCCGCACCCACACCCGCGACCCGGTCCCCTTCATCCTCTATGGTTCGGCCGGCGAGTTCCCGCCCAACCGTCAGGCGCAGGGGTACAGCGAGGCGGAGGCGAAGGCGAGCAACATCGTTGTCGATCCCGGCTACCTTCTGATGCGCCAGTTCGTCGAGGGGAAATAATCGGATTGACATCTTCGGCTGAAAGTCTTTCAATTACATTTTAATCCCCCGTGTCATTTGCTGCTGTGCCTGCCATGCAAGGAGGAAGACTGATGCTGCGTTTCGTTGCCGGATCTTTGGCCGCCCTCGTCCTCACCGTTGCCACCCCGGCCTGGTCTCTTGACCAGCCGGCAGTCAATCTCGGCTTCACCAGCTTTCTCGATGGCGGCCCCCCCGCCGGCCCCGGTTTTTACTTCACCGAGTACCTTCAGTACTACCGGGCCGACAGGTTGACCGACAACCGGGGGGGCAAACTCCTCCCGGCCCCCTCCGATCCAGAGATCGAGGCCTGGGTCTCCCTCAGCCAGTTCATCTACCAGTCGAACACCCCGGTCCTGCTCGGCGGCAAGTGGGGGCTTGACGTGATCGTGCCATTGGTGTCCGTTGACACCGACAGCCCTTACCTGTCGGACAATGGCACCGGCCTGGGCGACATCCTGGTCGGCCCCTTCCTGCAGTGGGACCCGATCATGGGGGCGAACGGCCCGCGCTTCATGCACCGCATCGAACTGCAGATGATCTTCCCCACCGGCCGCTACGACGAAGACAAGAATCTCAACCCCGGGAGCAATCACTTCTCCTTCAACCCCTACTGGGCCGCCACCCTCTTCGTCACCCCCCGGCTGACCGCTTCCTGGCGCCTGCACTATCTCTGGAACGACGAGAACGACGATACCAAGGTGAAGCCCGGTCAGGCGGTGCACGCCAACTTTGCCACCGAATATGCGGTGATTCCGAACATCCTGCGTCTGGGGGTGAACGGCTACTACCTGCGGCAAGTGAGCGACTCGGAAATCGACGGCAGAAAGGTTTCCAGTAGCGATGGACCGATTTTCGGCCGGGAGCGGGTCCTCGCCATCGGCCCCGGCGCCATTTGGCACCTCTCCCGCGACAGCCATCTCTTCTTCAACGCCTATTTCGAGACCGAGGCGCGGCTGCGCCCCGAGGGAGAGCGGTATCTCCTGCGGTTTGTCCACCATTTTTAACAGGGCTGACGGCGGTGCCGCCCCCTTGGCCAGGAGGGGCGGCACCGCCGGAGCCGAACTAATGTGTACTGCCAGCCATCCGTCAGGCGGTGGCTGCGAGATCGACAAAAAACAAGGAGAACAGTTAATGGTAGCCTTCATTCAGACCCATCAAGGGCCGATCGCGTTTCTGGCCGGGCTCATGTTTTTCATCCTGCTGGCTTCGCGCTTCAACCATGCCAAGCTCCGGCATGTCAATGACCAGTCGGTGGCCGTTCTCTGTATCACGGTTTCCGCCTTGTGTGGACTGGTCGTTTCTTCTTTCGTCTATCTGATCATCACCCTCTTCTTTTAGTTCCCTGTCCTCAGGCCAAATTTTTCTCCCCGATTCTTCAACCAGACAGCCCCCTGGCGGCGCTGCTTCTCCAAGGGGCAGCTCGCTGGGCAAGGGGAGCAGGGCAACCGTCTTTGGGGTTGACCGGCGGCGGAGCGATCTGCTAGATTCCAACCGCCCCACGGTTTGCTTGCCTCCGCTGGAAAGGAGCTGCCGCAGTGCCCAGGATCGTCATTGATGAGGCCCGCTGTAAAGGCTGCGCCCTTTGCACCATCGCCTGCCCCCGCCATCTGATCTCCCTCAGCGACAAGATCAACAAGCAGGGTTTTCTCCCGGCCGTGATCTCGGCCGAAGAGTCGGAGAGATGCACCTCCTGCGCCCTGTGCGCGCAGATGTGCCCGGACGTCGCCATCACCGTCTGGCGGCCGAAGACCGGCAAGGGGGGAGCGGCGTGAACGACCCCCGGCTCTATCTCAAAGGGAACGAGGCCGTGGCCATGGGGGCGGTAGCCGCCGGCTGCCGCTACTATTTCGGCTATCCGATCACTCCGCAAAGCGACATCCCCGAGTACATGTCCCGTGAGCTGCCGAAGCTCGGCGGCGAGTTCATCCAGGCCGAGAGCGAGATCGCCTCGATCAACATGCTGCTGGGGGCGAGCGCCTGCGGCGCCCGGGCGATGACCTCCTCCTCCGGTCCCGGCATCTCCCTCAAACAGGAGGGGATCTCCTACATGGCCGGGAGTGAGCTCCCGGGGCTGATCGTCAACATCGCCCGCTCGGGGCCGGGGCTCGGTGGCATCGACGCCTCCCAGGGAGACTATCTCCAGGCGGTCAAGGGGGGTGGGCACGGCGGCTACCACATCCTCGTCCTCGCCCCTCATTCGGTGCAGGAGATGTATGATCACGCCCTCCTCGCCTTCGACCTTGCCGACCGCTACCGGCTGCCGGCCATGATCCTAGCCGATGCCGTGATCGGCCAAATGAAGGAAGCGCTGGTCCCTCACCCCTATCT
>JACZKF010000558.1 GCA_014860175.1 Desulfuromonadales bacterium
TGGCCGGTACCAGCATCCATCTGAATTGCATTTTGTCCGGAGGCATGTCGAGGTTATCCTCCAGGAGAGGGAATCTTTAGGGAATCTTCAGTTCGCTCCAGAAGGTCTCGCAGCGCGTTTCCGAGTCCTTCAACTTCGGACCCTTCGATCATTGACAAATGACTCCCTGGCACCCGAAGGAACTCGACCTCACCTGCGACGAGCCTTCGCCAGGCAAAACGCGGATCTAATTCCGGATCGACCCCAGACCAAGAACTCCGTTCTGCGATGATTACCGCCGTCCTGGTATCCAAGTGGGGCAAATTCCCCAGGCGATACTTTGCTACAAGGCGACGGTTGTGCCGGTCAAGCCTGTCGAAGACGCTTTCAGAACCGGCAGATTCACCGACCTCATGGCGCCAGCTGCCAGCCCGCTTTGGGAACAGCCGCTGGTACAGCCGCTTTCGGATGACCAAACCAGTTCCAGCCAGATAAGGAGGCCATGATCGCAGAGGAAGTCTGGCCATGCGCCGAGCATGATATGTGGCGCGCTGTCGAATTACTACAGCGTTATTTCCCACCGAGTGCTGCACCACGAGGTGGGCGTCAAAAAGAACCAGCAGGTCGACCGGCCGACCGTGCTCTCGCAACTGTGCCGCCATCTCATAGGCAACGAAAGACCCGGCAGAGAAACCGAACAGGAAATACGGCCCATCCGGGGTAGTGGCCAGCACCGCCTCCACGAACTCCTTAGCCAACTCGGGCAGAGATGACGCTGGATCACCATTCAAACTGGCCTCTAGGCCAAAGACCGGTCGTTGGCCCAGTCGCTGAGATACTTCGCGGAATGCGACTGCGCTCATCATCCCGCCGCCAGGAACCCAGAACACCGGGACACCACCCTCACCAGGGCGTAGCGGTACCACGACCGAGAGCCGGCCTCCGCTGACGATGGCGTCCAGCATCTCGGCCATCCCCGACGGTTTGCTTCCCGAGAATAGGAGGCTCGACATCGGCAGACGAGTGCCGAATTCCCTCTCTACCGCATTCAATACCCGCAGCCCGCGCAGCGAATCGCCGCCGATTTCGAAGAAATCATCGTCAGGGTTGACCGAAGTATGAAGGATTTCCTCCCAAATAGAGATCACCTTACCCACCACCTCCGATCCACACTCCGCCGGTCCCGGTGCGCCTTGGTGTTCAGCCGCCGCAGATGTTGGCAACGGGAAGTTAGCAAGCTCCGCCAGGCAAGACGGATTTCGTATCGCTTCCAGATTGCCGATCGGGTCACGGTTCACAGCATCGCTGACGGCCCGGTCCGAACGCTTGCCATTGTGAGTGACCGGCAATTCTGAGACTGGAATGACTACTGCAGGTACATGCGCCGGAGAGCAGCGCTCGAGAATTTCCTTGCGAATTCGTTCGGCGAGGCCCCGCTCGAAAACTTGGCCTTTGCGCAGGACAATTACCAATACGATTCGGTTATCTTCTCCATGTGCCTCGCCTCGCTGTTCGACTGCGACCCAGTCTTCAATTTGCGG
>JACZKF010000559.1 GCA_014860175.1 Desulfuromonadales bacterium
CCCCCCCTTCGAAGAGGCGACCGGCCAGAACCAAAGTGACGATCATCGCCGCCGTATCGAAATAAACCTCGCCGCCGGCGAAGATCTCGTACAGGCTGACCCCGTACGCCGCCAGGACCCCCAGGGCGACCAGCAGGTTCATGTCCGGCCGGCCATTGCGCAGGCTGCGCCATCCCCCGGCGAGGAAAGGGGCGCCAGCGTAAAAGACGACCGGGGTGGCGACCAGGGCGGAGAAGAGATGGAGCAGATCCTTGGTGGCGGCGTTCATGCCGCTAAAGTAGCCGGCGTACAGGGCAAAGGAGAAACCCATGAGCTGCATCGAGAGGAAAAAGGCGGTGCCGAAGCGGATCAGCAGGGCGTGGCGCTCCTGGGCCAGCAGGCGGTCTGCCGAACCGGCGGTCAGCGGCCGGGGCAGGTAGCCGATGCGGATCAGCTCGGCAAAGAGGCGGGCGGCGTCGGTCACCTCCGGGTCGAAGCGGACGCCGGCGCGGTGAGTGGCATAGTTGAGGCGAACCTCGATGACCCCCTCCACCCTGGCCAAGAGCTTCTCGATCACCCAGACGCAGGAGGCGCAGCGGACCCCTTCGGCCAGGAAAGAAATTCTGGCCTCACCGGTTGCCCGGGTGACAAACCGCTCCAGGTAGGCGGCGCTGTACTGCTCTTCGAAAGCCCCCTCGGGGAGCCCGGGGTTTGGCCAGGTGCGACGATCGTAGAAGCTCTCCAATCCGGCCTGATGCAGAATGAGGTAGGCCCCCCGACAGCCGTAACAACAGAAGTGCCGTTCAGTGCCGCTGCTGAGCGCAGCAATGGGGAGGCCGCCGGGGAGCGGAAGTCCGCAATGGGCACAGGAGGAATCGTTCGTCACCGTTCACTCGCCGCCCGGCTGACTGGCGCACTGACCTCACTGACGGCCCGATAAATCGACCAACTGGTAAGGCAGACAAAAGCGAGCCCCAGAAAAAGGATGAACAGGGGCCAGCGGTGCCCCCCGGCGGAATGGCTCATGGTCTTTTACCCTCCAGAGGTGCGCAAAGGAGCTGGGCCTCGGCGCTGGCTACCAGGCGCCCCTCGGCATCGTGCAGTCGCAGCAGAATCGGCCCCGCCGGACGCCCCGCCGGCAGAACGATGCTGAAATCGACCTGGCGCCGCTCGCCGGGAGCCAGGGCCATCTCGCGCACCGGGCCGAGGAGGGGGATGGCACCGTTCGACCCCTGCGAGGCGGTCAGGGAGACGGTCACTTGCCGCCGCTGGCGGTTGATCACCACGGCGCTGAAGAGATTGACGGCGCTGCCGTCAGCCAGGAGCCGCATCGGTGCCGCCACCGGCCGGCTCATTTTCAGCTCGGCCGGAGCCCGCACCGAAACGGTCACCACCAGGGCCAGGCCCGAGGCGACCAGCAGGGCCGAGAGGAGGGCCACCCGACCGTTGAGCAGCGCCCGCCAGCCCCGCCCCTGCAGGCCGAAGGTATAGCGGATGATCCCAGGCTGGTTCCGCGGGGCCATGACCTGCCGGCAGGCATCGAGGCAGCGGCCACAGTTGATGCACTCGATCTGCTCGCCCAGGCGGATGTCGATGCCGGTGGGGCAGGCCCGAACGCACGCCCCGCAGCCGATGCAGCGGTGCGCCTCATCGGGGTGAAACCGCAACGTCAGGGTGCCGGCATCGATGAGCGCCGCCTGGAACCGCCCGTAGGGGCAGAACTCACGGCACAGCAGGCGCCGCACCAGGGCCAGATCGATATAAAGGGGAACGGCCAGCAGGGCCAGAGCCCAGAGGGCTGCCGACGGCAAAATGCCGGCCATCAGGCCGGTGAAAAAATCAGCAGGAGAGATAAAGTACCAGAGCAGATTGGCAGCCACCAGCAGCGCCAGCAGCGCCAGGAAGCCGTGCAGAGCCGCTTGCTGCCACCGGCTCGCAACGATTTTCCCCGCTTGGACCCTGGCGCCGAGGCGGCGGGCAGCCCATTCGGCCAAATCGGTCAAAGCCGTCTGCGGGCAGCCCCAACCACACCACCCCCGCCCCAGGGCGAGGGTCACCAGCAGGAAGAAGAAGACCAGGGCCAAACTGGCCAGGAGCAGCAGGTAGAGCTCCTCGATGACGAACCGGCGCCCCCCCAGATAGAGGGTGAGGGTTGGCAGATCGAGGCGCAACAGACTCTCTCCGTCAACCCGGAGGAAGGGGACCGCCAGGAACAGAAGAGCGGTCCCCCACTGGAAAAGGCGCCGCCGGGGGCCGAGGAGTCGGGGGTGGCTCAACGCTTCCGCCTAGCGCCCGGTGCCCAGGGTCTGGGTAATGTAGCTCCCCAGCGCCGCGACCTCCCCGGCCGAGAGCTGATTGCCGAAAGCAGGCATCCCCCCCGGGCGGCCGTCGGCGATGCTCGCCTGAACCGCCGCCGGCTCCCGACCGAACTGGTAGTCGGTCGCTGTCAGAGAAGGACCGATCCCTCCCTCCCCCTGGCTGCCGTGGCAGACGGCACAGTGACTGGCGTAGAGCTCTTCGGCCCGGGCGGGAGAAACCGCCGCAGCGACAGGCGCCCCCTGGCTGGCGCCGGGAACGTTCTGGCTGATTTGCTGCCGGTGCGCTTCCATCTTGCCGGCGAACTCCGCTTCGGAACTCCAGCCACTCAGCAGGTAGTAGCCCATGAATAGAACCGCCCAGACGATCAGTCCGTAAAAGAGGAGAGCGAAGTAGCGCGGGACCGGGTTGGCGCGGATCTCGATCAAGCCGTCGAAGTCGTGGGTGGCTTGCTGGTGCTTTTTCTCGTGGCGGTCGAGCATGGCCATGGCGGCTCTCCTTTCAATCCTCGTCGAGCATGCGATGTTTGGGCGCCTCCAGGCGGTCCCGGCGTTTGCGGCTGCAGGTGTAGGCGACGAGGCCGGCGAAGACCAGGAAGAGGCCGAGGGTCACCGCCAGGTAAAGAATCCCTTTGGCCTCCATCAGCGCCCCCCTGACTGGAGGTAATTCACGATTTTCCAGACCCGCTCCTGCCCGAGGGAAGAGAACCCCGGCATCCCCCCTTCGGGGACTCCCGCGTAGATGAGGCTGAAGAGGTCGCCGTCGTCCCAGCCGTCCGTCAGTTCCGGTCCGATCCCCCCCTGCTGATCGGCCCCGTGGCAACTGGCGCAATGCTCGGTGTAGAGGAGAGCCCCTTCCGCAACCGCGGCCGCATCGCCGGCAAAGGGGTTGGTCAGCTCTGTCGGCGCCACCGGTGTCGACCCCTCCCCCCGGGGGAGATCGCGGCCGAGCTTCTGCATGTAGGCGACCAGGGCATCCATCTCCGTTTTGCCGGCCAGAGCGTCAAGCTGCTCCTCGGTGAATGGGAAACCGAGCACCTCCATCTTGCGCCGGATCCCGGAAGGGTCTACCCCCTGGGCGGAGAGAAAGGCATAGGCCGGCATGTTGGAGCGCGGGACGATCGACTGCGGCTCGGCCATATGCTGGAAGTGCCAGGCGTCGGGGTATTTGCCACCGATGCGGGCCAGGTCGGGACCGGTCCGCCGCGACCCCCACAGGTGCGGGCGATCGTAGACGAACTCACCGGAGCGGGAGTAGTCGCCATAGCGCACGACCTCGGCAACCAGCGGCCGCACGGTCTGGGTGTGGCAGTTGTTGCACCCCTCACGGATATAGACGTCGCGCCCTTCCAGCTCCAGGGGGGCGTAGGGGGTGATCCCTGCGATGCGCTCTTCTTCCGAGTTCACCCAGGCGAAAGGGAGGACCATGGTGACGATGGTTCCGACCAGGATGGTGGCGGTGGCCAGCAGCAGAAAGAGGATCGGTTTTTTTTCCCAGGACGGTGCAGACATTCTTTCTCCTCCTCTCTCAGCTCGCCGCGCCGGCGGGGACGGGGGTGACATCCTTGGCTTTCCCCTTGCGGGCGGTCAGGACCAGATTGCCGATGAACAGCCCCACCCCGGCGACATAGATGATGCCGCTAAAGGCCCGCGCCCAGTAGTAGGGGTACATCTCCACCAGGGTCTCCATGAAGGAGTAGGTCAGGCTGCCGTCCGGGTTCATGGCGTGCCACATGCCGGCCTGCTGCACGCCGGCGATCCACATGCTCACCGAATAGAGGAGCTGCCCCGACAGCACCAGCCAGAAATGCAGATTGGCCATCGGGATGCTGTAAAGTTCGTTGCCGTACAGGCGGGGGACCAGATAGTAGATGGCGGCGAACAGGACCAGAGAGACCCACCCCATGGTCCCCATGTGGACGTGCCCGGGGACCCAATCGGTGTAGTGGATGAACCCGGAGAAGGAGCGCACCGCCTGCAACGGCCCCTGCAAGGTCTGCAGGCCGTAGAAAGTGATGCCGAGGACGAGGAACTTGACCAGATAGTTCTCCCGCATCTGGTGCCATTGTCCGTTCATCGACAGGTAGCCGTTGACCACCGAGCCCCAGGAGGGGGCGATGAGCATGATGGAGAACGCCATGGCCAGGGTCTGGATCCAGTCGGGGATCGGCGTCCAGAGCAGATGATGGGCCCCGGTCCACAGATACATGAAGATCAGGCTCCAGAAAGCGACGATGGAGAGGCGGTGGCTGTAGATGGGAGCCCCGGTGGCTTTAGGGAGAAAATAGTAGAAGACCGCCAGCGGCGGGGCGGTCAGGACCATGGCGACGGCATTGTGACCGTACCACCACTGCACGTTGGCATCGTTGGTGCCGGCAAAAGCCGAATAGGACTTGAACCAGGAGACCGGGACCGCCGCCCCGTTGACCAGGAACAGAACCGCCACCCCCACCAGGGAGGCGAGCATGAACCAGAGCGAGACGTACATCTGCTCTTCCCGGCGCTTGATCACGGTCATGATGATGTTGATGGAGAAGATGACCCAGAGGACGACCACCATCAGGTCGACCGGCCACTCCAGCTCATGGTACTCCTTCGACTGGCTGTAGCCCAGAAGCAGAGTGACCGCCGCCACGATGATGGTGGCGTTGAAAAACCAGAGCTGAAACCGGGCCAGACGGTCACTCCAGAGAGGGCGCCGGCAAAGCCGCTGCACCATATAGAGGAAGAGGGCGAAAAAGGTGCCGATGGCCCAGCCGAAAATCCCCGCATTGGTGTGCAGTGGACGCAGCCGGCCATAGGTGAGATAGGGGGGGAGGTTGAGTTCGGGCCGGATCAGCTGAAAGGAGATGAGAATCCCCACCAGGATGGCGACCACCCCCCAGAGGAGACTCCAGTGAATGAAGCTGCGGACGATGGCGGTATTGTACTGCGGCGTTTCCATGGCACCTCCTGCAGGGCAGATCAAAGGTCGGCCGAATCCGATTCAGGACTTAAACGGTCATATTTCTACGCTACCCTTCCATCTCTGTCAACTCATTAATGTTCGAAGCCGGCAAAAAGTTGGTCCCCTTGGAAACCAGCCCATCTCTGCCGTCTGTAAACCTCGGTGACAAACCAGGATCAGTCATCCTGCAGATCTCCGCGGTCGAGGCCAAGGCGCTTCAGATAACGGTAGAGGGTGGCCCGGTGGACCCCGAGCAGGCGAGCGGCGGCAGTGAGATTGCCGCGGGCGGCCTGGTAAGCCCGGCGGATCTCCTCCGGATCGAGTTCGGCGGGGC
>JACZKF010000560.1 GCA_014860175.1 Desulfuromonadales bacterium
CCCCCCCGCCGACCTGCTCTTCATCGGCGACTCCACCCTCGACCAAGCCGCCGCCCAAGCCGCAGGCATCCCGTTCATCGCGTATAAAAGTGAGCTGGAAGGAGCTGAAAGAGTGGAGGGGTTTGAGGAGTTGGTGGGAAGGATAGGGAATTTTGAATTTTGAATTTTGAATTCTGAATTGAAAAACGAAAGCAGAAGCTAGAGACAAGGCACGCTTGATCGCAAATTTATGGACTTTGACCCTTAATCCAAAATTAAGAATTCAAAATTCAAAATTCCCTTCCTATTCCCCCCAATTCAAATCTCCTCCTCACTCAAATCTCCTCCAAACATTTCACCATCTCCAGCACATTCCCCCCATTGGTGCGGCGGTAGCTGACGTGGTCCATCAGGGCGCGGATGATGTAGATGCCGCGGCCGTGGTCTTCGAGATTTTGCGGTTCGGGGATCGGGAGGGCGGCGACGTTGAACCCTTGCCCCTGGTCGTAGACCTTGATGTTGAGGTTGCGGCCGAGGAGGGTGATGGTGATGTGGACTTCCTTCTCCGGGTCCCCCTCGTTGGCGTGATGGATGGCGTTGGTCATCGCCTCGGTGAGGACCAGGTTGATATGGTAGGCGAGCTCTTCCCGGTCGCCGTGATAGCGCTTGAGGGTACGGGCAATGTCTTCGCCGATCTTGCCGATCAGGCTCAGATAGCGGGTCTGGTTCGGGACCTTGATGTCGATCTCGATCTTCTCACTCATCATCCTCGTACCCTCTGACTTCCCTGCGCCCGGCTGCGGCGAGGGCCCGCCGCTCAGAAACTGGCCAACGCCTCCTGGGTGCCGGGGAAGATTTCGAACACCCGGTGCAGCCGGGTCAGCTCGAACATCGACTTGACCTGGGGCTGCAGGCCGCTGAGCTTGAGGTTGCCGCTGCGGGCACTGGCGTTCTTGAAGCCGGAGACCAGGGCGCCGAGGCCGGAGGAGTCGACGAAGCGCACCTCCTGCAGATCGACCACCATGTTGTTCTTCCCCTCCTCGAACAGATTGAGCATCTGCGCCTTCAGCTCCCCGCTGTTATGGGCGTCGAGACGCTCTTCCTTCACTTCGATCAGCACCACCGCTCCGTGTTCCTGGACTCTGACGAGCATCGAAGACTCCTTCTCATGTGGATGGTGAGGCGCCGGCTGGCGCATTAACCAAACAATATCACATTCCCTGGCGCCTTGGCCACGCCGAAGATGCAGCGGCTCAGCTCACTTTCATCACCACCAGAGTCACATCGTCCCGAAACCCCTGGCTGCCGGTGAAGAGGCGGACCTGGTCGAGGATCTGGTCGATGATCGCCTCCGGCGGCAGCTCGTGATAGGCCCCGAGCAGCTCGCACAGCCGCTCGTCGCCGAAGAAGTTGCCGTCGGCGTCTTCCGCCTCGGTGATGCCGTCGGTATAGAGGAGCAGCTGGTCCCCCGGCTCCAGGGTGGTGGAGCGCTCCTCGAAAGCGACCGCCCGCTTGACCCCGAGGATCAGCCCTTCGGCGTCGAGGCGCTCGCAGCAGGCGCTGCGCCCCCGCCAGATCAGCGGCAGGTTATGGCCGGCATTGGCGTAGGTCAGATGCCGCAGGTCGGCGTCGTAGCGCAGGTAGAACATGGTGATGAACAGCTCGGTGCTGGTGAGGTCATCGTAGAAGAACTCGTTGATCGCCTGCATGATCAGCCCCGGGCTCGCCAGCTCCCGGGCCCGGGCCAGGATGAAGGTGCGGGTCTCGGCCATGATCAGGGCGGCGCCGATATTGTGGCCGGAGACGTCGGCGATCAGCAGATCGATATTGTTCTCCCGCCGGGAGAGGAAATCGTAATAGTCCCCCCCCACCTGGCGGGCCGGCACGCAGCGGCCGGCGAGGCGCAGGCCGGGGATGTCGGGGATGCGGGTCGGCAGCAGGCCGAGCTGGATCGTCTTGGCGATCTGCATCTCTTTTTCCTGCTCCCGGGCCTCAATCAGCCGGCCGGTCTGGCGGGCGTTGCGCAGCGCCACCCCGACCTGGGCCGCCAGGTTTTTGAACAGCTCGACGAACTCCTCGGTGAAGATCCCTTTGGCCGACCGGGAAAAGGCCGACAGGACCCCCACCGGGTCCCCTTCGATGGTGATCGGCGCGTGGGCAAAGGAGGAGATCCCCTCCCGGTGGATGATCTGGGCCGAGGCCGGCAGTTCGATGTAGTCGGTGTCGTTGACCATGGTCACAGAGTTGGTCAGGAAGGCGGTGCCGATGTAGGTGTCCATCGACAGGTTGCGCTCCGACTGTCCCAGATGACTCGACGTCATCCCCTTCTGGGCCGTGACCACCAGGGTGTTCTTGTCGTCGTCGAGGAGGCGGATGACGCAGAGGTCAAACTTGAACTGCTGCACCATCAGGTCGAGGATGTCGTCGAGGATCACCTGCAGATCGGCGCCGCTGGCGACCATCCGCGCCGACTCGAACAGGACGCTGAGCTGTTCGCGGCTGGCGGTGCGGCTCAGGGTCACCGAGCCGAAGATGTCGAAGACGTCCTCCATCCGGCTGCCGCGGGTGGCCAGGTAGTTCTCGATGATGATCCGGGCCGGGGCGGCGCCGACGGAGCCGGCCAGGGTCCGTTCGGTGAAGCGCTTGAGGCTCGGCAGTTCGTACTCCGACAGGCTGCCGCGCTCGTCGATCTCCCGATCGCCCAGGTAGTGGGAGATGGCGGTGTGGGCCTGTTTCTCGCCGATGAACTTGGTCATCAGGTCGACGAACTCCATGATCGTCGGCGCCTTGCTGATCCGCTTGCGCTCCAGCACTTCCGGCTGCGGCAGCAGGGCGTCGATGAACTTGGCCCCCTGCTCCTCCTCGCTGCCGGCCGGCTGGGTCATCACCGAGATGGCGACGAAGGCGCCGACGTTGAAGAACATGGTCCAGAACAGGGCATGGCTCCAGATGTCGAAGCCGGTCAGGCCGAACAGCTCCAGTGGCCGCAGCAGGGCGAGGCCGAACAGCCCCTGGTCGAGGAGGGAGCTGTCGAGCCAGCCGGAGCGGATGAAGGAGGGGACGAGCAGGGTGTAGAACCAGACCATGAAGCCGAGGATCAGCCCGACCGCCGCCCCCTGCCGGGTGGCCCGCCGCCAGAACAGCCCGCCGATGATGGCCGGGGCGAACTGGGCGGCGGCCATGAAGGAGATCAGGCCGATGGCGACCAGGGCGTACGACTCGCCGATGATCCGGTAGTAGAGATAGCCGAGGAAGACGACGGCGATGATGCCGATGCGCTTGAGGTTGATCAGCAGCCCCGAGATGTCGGCCGCTTGGATGCGCAGCTTGAGGATCACCGGCATCACCAGGTGGTTGAGGATCATCGTCGACAGCGCCACCGATTCGACCATCACCATCCCCGCCGAGGCGGAAAAACCGCCGATGAAGACCAGCAGGGCGAGCCAGAGGTGGCCGGTCTGCAGCGGCAGCTGCAGGACGAAATAGTCGGCGTTGCCGGTATCTCCCTGGTTGAGGAGCAGCCCTCCCAGGGCGATGGGGATGACGAACAGGTTGATCAGGAACATGTAGGCGGGAAAGCGCCACATGGCGTCGCGGATATGCTCCTCGTTGGAGTTCTCGATCACCATGATGTGGAACTGGCGCGGCAGGAACATCACCGACATCATCGAGATGAAGGTCAGGCTGAACCACATGGAGTACGAGGTCTGGGAGCCGCCGAGCAGCAGCAGGTGCTCCCGTTCGGGATACTCGGTGAGGAACCGCTGGAAAATATCGGTGAAGCCGTCGAACAGCCCGTAGGTGATGAACACCCCGGCGGCGACGAAGGCGACGATCTTCACCAGCGATTCGAGGGCGATGGCCGCCACCAGCCCTTCGTGGCGCTCCGAGGCGTCGAGGTGACGGGCGCCGAACAGCACCCCGAAGACCCCCAGGAACAAGGCGACGATGAAGGCGGTATCGATGTAGGGGGGGAGGACCGGGATCAGCTCCTTGACCCCCGGGCCGACCGTCTCCGGCAGCACGGTGAGCAGGTCGAAGGTGTGCGACACCGCCTTGAGCTGCAGGGCGATGTACGGCATGATGCCGATCACCGCGAAGATGGTGACCACCGCCCCGAGGAAGGCCGACTTGCCGTAGCGGCTGGAGACGAAGTCGGCGATGCTGACGATGTTGTGTTCCTTGCTGATGCGCACCATCTTGCGCAGCAGGAACCACCAGCTGAAGGCGATCAGGGTCGGGCCGAGGTAGACCGGCAGGAAGTCGAGGCCGGTGGTGGCGGCGCGGCCGACGCTGCCGTAAAAGGTCCAGGAGGTGAAGTAGACGGCCAGGGAGAGAGAGTAGATGTAGGAGTTGGAGGTGACGCTGCGCCCCGCCTCCCGGCGTTTGTCGGCCCAGTAGGCGACCATGAACAGCAGGCCGAAGTAGAGCACGGAGATGGCGGCGACCAGTTCGACCGCAATCATGGTCCCGGTTTCTCCTTCTCCTCGCCGGAGCGGTCTTCTTCCCGGCGCTGCTGCATGTTGCGCGAAAAGAGAAAGACGATCAGAATCGAGATCGGCCAGCCGACCATGAAATAGAGAAACAGCAGCGGGAAGCCGAAAACCAGCACATCCTTATTGAAAATCTGGACGAAGGGGTAGTTGAGCATAATCACCCCCAGCAAAAAAAACAGGACCCAGACTTCCTTCAGGTGAACATTCATCGGTCCTCGCCGCCACGCTCTATGATTTCTCCAAGTAAATCCTGCACATTATAATCAACATCGCGGCTGGTGTCGACCGGCATCACGTCGGCTTCCTCCGTCGGCGCCTCGAACCGCGCCGCCTGCCGGTCGAACAGCTGGCGGCGCCCGTCGGAGGGGTCGCGGCCGGCCGCCTGGCGGCGGTCGAGACGCTCCAGCGCCGTCTGCCGCGGGCAGTCGGTCCAGGCGATCAGGCACCGGACCCCGGCCTCGGCCGCCGCTTGGCGAAAGCGGTCGCGCTCCTGCCGGCGGCCGAAGGAGGCGTCGACGACGACGCTGCGGCCGGCGGCCAGCAGCTGCCGGGTGGTCGCCAGCAGCCGGTCGTAGGTGCGGCGGGTAAACTCCTCGGCGTAGATGCCGGCGCCGTAG
>JACZKF010000561.1 GCA_014860175.1 Desulfuromonadales bacterium
GTTGTCGATCGCGTCGAAGGCCTTGAATTCGGCCAGCCCCTTGGAGGCCATGACCTTGGTGATGGCAGCCGTCAGCGTCGTCTTCCCATGGTCAACGTGACCGATCGTCCCGATGTTGACATGGGGCTTGGTTCTTTCAAATTTGGCTTTGGACATAGCGTCAACCTCCCTTATGGTCTGAGGATATTTTTTTCGCCCAGATACGGCCGCCGTGGCACCGGCTGCGAGCCAGAGAAAATCTTAAACAAAAAAATCTCCCCACGCAATGAATGGAGCCCACAACCGGATTCGAACCGGTGACCTCTTCCTTACCAAGGAAGTGCTCTACCTACTGAGCTATGTGGGCTTATCTCACTGACAGCCTGCGGAGAACCGACCCGAGGATTTTGGAGCGGGAAACGGGATTCGAACCCGCGACCCTCAGCTTGGAAGGCTGATGCTCTAGCCAACTGAGCTACTCCCGCCAAAACCCTTGAACCTATCTGCAGCATCGTGGACTCACTGCCGGCGCCGTCCCAGTACTGTCGGCAATTGCCTCCTGGAAGTGGCTGACCGGATCTTGTCCGGCAAGATGACGATTGGTGGAGGGGGGAGGATTCGAACCTCCGAAGTCTACGACGGCAGATTTACAGTCTGCTCCCTTTGGCCACTCGGGAACCCCTCCGGGGGAAGCGTCTACTTGTCATGGTGCGCCCGCACCTGCAGCTCAATGGAGCTGGCGACAGGAATTGAACCCGCAACCTGCTGATTACAAGTCAGCTGCTCTACCTATTGAGCTACGCCAGCACAGGGGGCGATTTATACACTACGAAAAGGCAAATTGCAAGGGGAAATTTTCACCTGTGCAGCTTGCCACCGCCTCAGACCGACAAAGAGGTCTTTATACGTCATTCAGTACCGTCTGTCAACAACTTCCCTGTCCGCCCCCTCACGGCGGCGCGACATTTCTTTGCCTGGCGACCTCGAAGAGGGCGAGGGCAGCGGCCACTGACGCGTTGAGGGAGGCCACCCCCCCCAGCATCGGAATCGCCAGCAGGTGGTCGCAGTGGCGGCGGACGCCAGGGCGCAGGCCACCCCCTTCGCTGCCGACCACCAGCGCCAGATCGCCGGCCAGGCTGGTGGCATAAAGCGGCTCGGCAGCGGCTTCGCCCGCCAGGCCGTAGATCCACAGGCCGGCGCTCTTGAGTTCTTCCAGGGTCCGGGAAAGATTGGTGACCTGGCAGATCGGCAGATAAGCCAACGCCCCGGCCGCTGCCTTCTCCACCACGGCGGTCACCGGGCAGGAGCGATCCCGGGGGACGATCACCCCCTGGCAGCCGGCGGCATCGGCGCTGCGCAAAATGGCCCCGAAATTGTGCGGGTCGGTAATCCCATCGAGGAGCAGCAACAAGGCGGGCCGACCACTGCTGCGCCAGCGGGCGAGAATTTCATCCAGGGGGGCATAGGGAAAAGGCTCTACCCGCAGCACCACCCCCTGATGGTGGGGAAGCCCGGCCAGATGGTCCAAGTCGCGCTTGTCCCGCAGCCGCACCGGCACGCCGGCCTGCTCGGCCGCCAGGCGCACCTCTTCCAGCCGGGGGGAGCGGGCGTCGCGCAGCAGAAACAGCTCCAGGGGGCGGCGGCGCCCGCCGCCGAGCGCCTCTCTTACCGGATGGATGCCGAAGAGAAAATCGCTCACCGGCGGCCGGCCAGGGCGCTGGCCATTTCCTGCAGAATGCGGTCGGCAGCCGCCGCCGGGTCGGCGGCGGCCGATATCGGCCGGCCAATCACCAGATAGTCGGCACCGGCGGTGATCGCCTCACCGGGGGTCATGACCCGTTTCTGATCGTCCAACGAAGCGTCGGCCGGCCTTACCCCCGGAGTCACGATCTGGAACGCCTCGCCGCAGACCCGACGGATCAGGTCGACCTCTCGCGGCGAGGCGACCACCCCATCGATCCCCGCCTGCTGCGCCAAGCGGGCCAGTCGCGGCACCATCTCCTCCACCGGCCGGTCGATGCCGACCGCCCGCAGCGTCTCGGCGGTCGAGGAGGTGAGAACCGTCACCGCCAGCAGCACCGGCCGGCCGGCGCTGCCGCGGGGGAAGAGCCGATCGACGGCGGCGACCGCCGCCTGCATCATCTCGAGGCCGCCCAAGGCGTGGACATTCACCATCTTCACCCCGAGCCGGGCCGCCTCCACCACCGCCATGGCGACGGTGTTCGGAATATCGTGGTACTTGAGGTCGAGGAACACCTCCCCCCCCTGGCGGCGGATATTCTCCACCACCTGCGGCCCGCAGCGGGTGAAAAGCTGCTTGCCGACCTTGTAAATTCCGACTTTCCCCTGTAGCCGCTGCACCCACCCCTCGGCTTCCGCCAGAGAGTCGACATCGAGGGCAAAAATAAGGCGTTCTCTGGCTTCCATGGTCATGGTTGTCTCCCGATCAGCGCCTTGACCCGCCGGGAGACTTCCTGAACGCGCTGAATCAACTGGGCCGATTCGGCAGCGCCCAGCTCCTGGCGGGCGACATGGCACTCCATATAGACGAGTTCGCTCAACCCTTCGGCGAGCAGCTTCTTTTGCTCCTCTTCGGCCAGCCCGGCCAGATTGGCCAGAATGCGGCCGCCGTTCACGGTCCCATCCTCCTTCAGCTCGACTTCGCGAAAAAGGTAGGAATACGGCGCTGGCAGATCGCGTAAAAAAATCTGGATCTCCTGACGAAAGCGCCTGTGCCGGGGAGCGATGCGGCGAAACAGGCTCCCTAGGAGGCCATTGTAGATGTCCATGATTTCGCCGAAATCCCCTTCCACCGCGACGGTCGGCGTCTCCTCCAGGGCAATCACCCCTTTTTCCACCAGTTGATGCAGGATGCGCAGACCGTCGAATTCCCCCAGGCCGCTGCACCGCACCAGCTCCCGCACCGTCATCTTTTCGCCATCGATCAGCGCCAAAATCTTCTGCGAGGCCCCCCCGGCCCCTTCCGCCGGCTTCCCGGTGACCACCGGTACCGCATCCAAGGAACCGATCCGACGCATGAATACGGCGCGCTCATCGACTCGGCGCAGCCCTTCCATGATCAGATTCTGGGTCCCCATCGACAGCCGCAGGATCTCCTCCGGCGCCAGCTTCCGCTGGCAAAAGGAGAAACTCCCCTGCTGATAATCAAACAGATGGTAAACGATCAGTTCGGCTTGTTGCCGAATCGCCACCCAGAGATCCTGGGGGGTGATCATCCCCCTTTCGACGACGAGGGTCCCGAGGTCGGTGCGACTGGAGAGAAAGGGGCGAGTCTTCTGCAGCAACTCCCGGCTGATCCGCCCCAGATGGAAAAGCACCTCGCCCAGATCCTCTTCGGGAAAGGTGCTGACAGCGTTGACGATCTCTCCTTGATGGAAGTAGAGGTCCTTGCAGCCGCCGGTCAACTCGAAATGCAAGACGCCGGTTTTGCGGAACATGTTGAAAAAAGAGAGCAGATCGGGGATCCCCAGCTCACCGATGATACCGGCCAGCACCACCGGACTTCCGGCCTCCGGAGCCGTAAACAGCAGGTGGCCCCCCGAACTGGAGGTCAGCTCAAGGGGACGGTTGCCGATCATCCGTACCACCGGTTGCGGCAGGTGCAGCCGCCCCTGGCTGTCGAGAGTCAGAATCATTCGGTTGTCCATCCCAGCCGCGGGGGGAGAAACGTTGCTTTCAGGAGAGGGCCGCGCGCACCCGGGTGGCCACGGTCGTCGCCGCCTCGGTGATCGGCAGCAGGCTGCGCTCGCCGCTGCGCCGCTCCTGCAGCTCCAGATTCCCCTCGGCGACGGTGCGGGATCCGACGGTGACCCGCAAGGGGATGCCGAGCAGATCGGCATCTTTGAACTTGCTGCCGGGGCGCTCGTCGCGGTCGTCGAGCAGAACCTCCACCCCGAGGGCGAGCAGCTCGTCGTAGAGGCGCTCGGCGGCCTGGCGTACCAGGTCGTCATTGGGGTTGACCATGGTGACGATCACCTGAAAGGGGGCGATCGGCATCGGCCAGACAATGCCGTTGGCATCATAGTTCTGCTCGATGGCAGCCGCCACCGTGCGACCGACGCCGATTCCGTAGCACCCCATGAAGAGGATGCGCTCCTGCCCCTGATCGTCGAGCACGGTGGCCTTGAGGGCGGCGGAATATTTGGTGCCGAGTTTGAACACGTGACCGACCTCGATCCCGCGCCACGACTCCAGCTTCCCCTCACAGCGCGGGCACGGGTCGCCGGCGACGGCCTGACGCAGATCGGCAAAGAGCTCGACGTCAAAATCGCGCCCGAGATTGGCGCCGGTGTAGTGGAGGTCCTTCTCGTTGGCGCCGACGATGAAATCGGCCATCTCCCGCACCTCCAGATCGGCCAGCAGGCGCAGCGGCAACCCGACCGGGCCGGCGAAGCCGCTCGGCGCACCGGTCAGCTTCAGGATGACTTCCTCCGGGACCAGCTCTACCCCGTTGGCCGACAGCAGGCGGCACAGTTTGACCGTGTTGAGCTCACGGTCGCCGCGCAGCAGCACGGCCACCGTCTCCCCGGCATCGGTCTGCACGATCAGCGTCTTGACCAGCCGCTCGGGGGTCGTCTCGAGAAACAGCGCCACATCCTCGATGCTCTTGCGGGCCGGGGTGACGACTTTTTGCAGGGGGTCCTGCGGATCCGGGGTCGACCGCCCGCTGCTGCGGATCTCAGCTTTTTCCACGTTGGCGGCATAGGCGCAGCTGTCGCAGGAGACGATGGCATCTTCGCCGGAGCCGGCAAGGACCATGAATTCATGGGAGGACGTGCCGCCGATCGACCCGGTATCGGCTTCCACCGCCCGAAACTTCAGGCCGCAGCGCTCGAAGATGCGCCGGTAGGCCTGGTACATCTTCTCGTAGGCGACGTCGGCGCCGGCCTCTTCCAGGTCGAAACTGTAAGCATCTTTCATGATGAATTCCCGGCCGCGCATCAGACCGAAGCGAGGGCGGATTTCATCCCGGAATTTACCCTGAATCTGGTAGAGGTTGAGGGGGAGTTGCCGATAGGAGCGAACCTCCCGGCGGACGATATCGGTCACCACCTCCTCATGGGTCGGTCCGAGACAGAAGTCGGTCTCCTTGCGGTCTTTGAAACGCAGCAACTCTTTACCGTACTGCTCCCAGCGACCCGATTCCTGCCACAGCTCGGCCGGGATGACCATCGGCATCAGCAGTTCGATCGCCCCGGCCCGGTTCATCTCCTCACGCACGATGTTTTCCACCTTGCGCACGGCCCGCAGCCCGAAAGGGAGATAGCTGTAGATGCCGGCGGCGATTTTGCGGATCATGCCGGCCCGCAGCATCAACTGGTGGCTGATCACTTCCGCATCGGCAGGAGTTTCCTTCAAGGTCGATAGCAGATATTGAGAATAACGCATGGGAAACCTCGCTCGCTGGACTGCGGCGCCGCCCTCCGGACGGCCCGGTAAGTCGACAGGAATAGCCTATTTTCAAGGGAAAAGCAAGCCGGCGCAGGAGACCGCCTCAACCTTCATGAGCAGCATGGACATTTGCCGTTCTTGGTGGTTAAATAGCAGCCGGTCACCCCCCGCCCGGGCGGCCGCCGAGGTCAACCCGTTTACGGCTGGCCGAGCCGTCGTCGCCGGGCGCGCACAAAATACAGTTGCCGGCTTGATTCTCTCTGATTTTTAATTATCATACATGAATCTTCCTGGCCCCGTTTCACGACTGTTGACCTGGAGAAAACCGTCTCGAGAATTAATCTTCACTTGGTACATTGTTCGCACCAGGGTTGCCAAGCTCAGGGGCCAGATCGATGGGCCCACCGGGGACCCGCATCCAGGAGTATTGTGCATGGCCAGATTTTCCCCTGCTATTTTGGCCCTGACCGTCGCCGCAGTGGTGAGTGCCGGCTGTTCTGCCGACTTTCAACCCCGGGCGCAGCCTGCCGTAGTTGGGCATATGCAGATCGCCAAAAAACAGGAATACATTCAAAACACCAAGGCGACTCTGAAAAACTTCCAGGCTTCCGCCCGTGATCTGCGCGCCCGCAACAAACCGCTGATCCTGGAGGAGCTCAGTGGGGAGGTCCACCGTTACATCCGGCTGCGCGTGGTGCCGATCGTCAACGACTTCGAGGCCGAGAACAATCTGGAAACCCGGCTGGAAATTGCCAAACTGCAGCTGCTCAGCGGCCTGGTCTATTTCGAGCTGGGAGAGGTACGGAAAGTTCGACAACTGTTGCGGGAGATGGATCGTCGCTACCAAGACCCCTCTTTCCTGTCTTCGGCCATTGACAGCCAGGACATCGGCTTCTCGACCATCGGGGAAGGGATGCAGGCCCTGCGGGGACGACTCGCCACCGGCCAGACACCGCCACCAGCCGGCAACCCGATGCTGACTCCGCGCGTCTGACCGGCTCCGGCCATCGGCAAAATGCAGCATACGGCGCATTGGCGCCGTCATCCCTGTTCACTGGAGGACTGCCTTGGAACTCATTCTCGATGCCGGACCGGTGGTCAAGCTGGTCCTGCTGGTTCTGGTCTACTTTTCCGTCGTCTCCTGGGCCATCATCTTCTACAAATTCCGGGTCATCCACCGGGCAGCGCGCGACTCGCAGCGCTTTCTCGACTTTTTCTGGGCCAAGAAGCGCTTCGACACCATCGGTCAGGGGCTGAAGGATTTCCCCGGGTCGCCGTTGGCGGTGCTGTTTCGCGAAGGGTTCCAGGAACTGGTCAAGACCCAGCGCCGGCGCGAGGGGGAGGAAGAGGGGTTCACCACCGAGCTGGGGACCTCGGACAATGTCGCCCGCGCCCTGCGCCGGGCGACCACCCTGGAGACCCACCGGCTGGAGAAGTTCCTCACCTTTTTGGCCACCACCGGCTCCACCGCCCCTTTCATCGGGCTGTTCGGCACCGTCTGGGGGATCATGGATTCGTTTCGCGGCATCGGCCAGACC
>JACZKF010000562.1 GCA_014860175.1 Desulfuromonadales bacterium
CAAGGAATCCTCCCCTACCTCGTTACCCAGCTCGGCCAGGACAGCGGCGCCGGGTACCTCCTGGAACACCACATCCCCTAGGGGAGCCGTCTGGCGTCCCCACTCCCCTTCGTCGGGTTGTGGCTGGTCGGGATGAGGCTATAGTGCAGGAAAGATCGGGAGGCCGCCATGGATGTTCTGCGCATCATCGTCGCCATCATCCTCCCGCCGCTGGGGGTTTTTCTCCAGGTCGGGATCGGGAAGCATTTCTGGATCAATATCGTCCTCACGCTGCTCGGCTACGTTCCGGGGATCGTGCATGCGATCTGGGTGATCGTGAAGAAGTGAGGGGGGAGACGCCACCGACATGGGTTGGCCAGAGGCTTGACGTTCGTTTCCGAACTCGTTCGGTCGGTGGGGTAGCGCCTTGGCGAAAGTGCCCGCCGGAAAATTGAAAGGGGCCGGGATCTCCCCCCGACTGGTTAAAGATGCCGCGTCTCCTTCGGGGGCGATTTCCAGCTGTCGTTTCGCCCGTCGAGGTAGGTGACCGGGGCGGCAGCCAGATCGGCGTCCTCGACGTCGTCCAGACAGTTGACGTTGACGGCGTAGAAAGTGCCGCCCAAGTCCGGCGCCTCCCCCCAGCCGAAGGGGTGCACGCCGCAGTGCCGGCAGAAGAGGTGGTGCAGGCGCCTGGCGCCGAACTGGTAGTCGGTCAGAGCCTCCTCCCCCTCCAGAAGCCGGAATTCCTCCTTCTTAACCGTTGCCAGCCAGTTCCTCACCTTGGTGCAGATCGAGCAGTTGCACTTGAACGTCCCCCGCTGCAGGTTGAGATCGACCTCGAAGCGGACCGCGCCGCAGTGACAGCTGCCGGCATGTCTCTTTTTCATCACAAAACCTCCCCGGGCCAGTGTCTGTTCAGTTTACCAGTTCGGGGGGTGGGTGCGGGAAGTGGATGCAGGCTGAAGCAGTCACTGGCGTCCTCTTCAGTTCCTGGCCAGGGCGGTGCCGGAAAGGCCATCCGGAAGAAATTTCTGGCGCCCTCTGCGGTTATGGTCTCGGTCCGGTCGGGCCAGGGGAGGGTCGGAATGACCCACTTCGCCCCCAAGAGAATGCGTCCTTTTATCCAGAACCCGCCGAAGAACCCGAGAAAATGTCTTTGAATTCAATCCTTTAGGTGGATCATGTAAGTGGCACTCTTTTTGCCACACGATCAGGAATCGGACAGCCTGATCGCAAAAAGGGGCAAAGGGAGATGACATCGCAGATAACGGTTTACGAGAGAATCGCGCGGGATCTGACCGGCCTGTATCAGCGCGCCAGCAACAGCTACTGCATCATGGTGCTGGAGCTTCGGGCCGATGCTGTTCTCGAGGCGGTCAGCCGGTTGAAGGACGACTTCGGCTTCGACCAGCTGCTGGAGGTCTCGGCGGCCGTATGCCCCGAACGTCGGCCGCCTTTCGAGGTGGAGTACCACCTCTACAGTTCACGTCATCACAAGCGTCTTCGCCTGAAAATACGGGTTCCAGAAGGGAGGACGACGGTGCCGACCTTCGCGTCCTGGTACTCGCCGGCACCGTTCATGGAGCGCGAAGTGACCGAGAGGTACGGCATCTGTTTTGGCAATCGGCAGCAGATCCAGCTCCTCAAAAGAGCATTTCGTCTTTCCGCGCCGGGCAGGGGGGAGCGTGGGGAGAAGCTGGCGATGTGAGAACTCGTCCCGAGTGCCGACGCTATTTGCCTTGAATCGCCTCGCCGGTTCTCTCGATGTCCCTGCCGGCCCCTCTCACCGTGTTGCAGGCCTGAAGGGTGAAAACGATCCCGACCAGCAGGAGGGCTATAACTTTTTTCATCGCCTTTTAATCCTTTCTTCAAGCGAGATACTTCTTCACCAACCTTAGCGAAGGCCGATCTTTTGTCAATTGGCCTGCTTGCGCGAGGGAATTCGAGAACTGCCCTCTTGATAGGCTTCGTCGGCAAATTCGATCAGGCAGAAACCGTGTCCGAAAGGGTCGGAGAAGGTGATGCACTTCGACCCGCGCCATTGAACGCATTCGCTCTCCCGGATGCCGCCCGCGGCCACCACCCGTTCGGCGGCTTGTTCGATATCCTCGACGACGAAGTCGAGATGCACCGGCGTCCAATGGCCGCAATACCGACGCGGCGTCGCGAGTCGGCGCCCGGGGTCGGCCCCTTCCGCATTCTGCAGCAGGTAGATGACGGAAGATCCTCCCGTGAGTTCGGCGACATCGTTGTCCAGCGTGCGGTTGTGCGACAACCCGAGGGCTGCACAATAGAATTCGATGGCCGGCACGAGTTCCGGCACGTCGATGTTCACCAGGATTTTCATGGCGCCCAGCCGAAGACGCCGCAGTAGCAGCTGCCCGTGCAGCTCTTCTTCATCGTGATGCGTCCTTTCGCTATTCAACCGGTTGGATTCAACCTGGGGCTTCGCGCCGCAACTCTGTGCAGCGCAGAGCCGACAGGTCAGCGAATGAAGTGCATCATGACCTTCTGCTCCCGCTCCGGCGCCGGCACCGCTCCCCTGCCGTGCTCCACCAGCTTCAGCAGCCAGGCCATGTTCTTCCCCAGCACCCGCATGATCTGCACCCCCTCGGCGTCCTGCTCCACTTCCCCCGACATGCGGCCGTGAATGACGTTCCAGTAGTTGGAGGTGGGGAGGAGCATCTCCGAGTAGAGGAGAAAATTGTTGAGCTGCTCGAAGGCGGGAATACCGCCGGAGCGGCGCACCGCCACCACCGCGGCGCCGACCTTGTGGCGAAAGAGGCTGCCGTTCATGCCGGCGACGTAGAAGGCGCGGTCGAGAAACGACTTCATCGCCCCGGACATGGCGGCGAAGTACACCGGCGAGCCGAGGAGGATGCCGTCGGCCTGCTTCATCAACTGGATCCAGTCGTTCACCGGGTCGCCCGGGAGGACGCAGCGCTCGTCCTTGTTCCTGGCGCACATGCCGCAGGCGATGCAGTCGCGGATCGGCTTGTCCCCCACCGTGACGATCTCGGTCTCAATCCCTGCTGTCTCCAGCTCCGCCGTCACCATCTTCAGGGCGTGCCAGGTGTTCCCTTCCTTGTGGGGACTGCCGTTGAATGCGACTACCTTCATCTTTATTTCCTCCGTCGATTTGTTTTGTAGATCACTTCAGCAATTAACTGCCCGTCCCTTATGGTTCCCGCATCAGTAGAGAAGCCAACTCGTCCGGGGCGGTCACCATTGAGTCGTGGCCTGCCTCGATGGTGGTGAACGACCAGGTATGGTCCTCCCTTATATGGTCACGGGTAGATTCGAGCAAAGCATAGGGCGGTTTGGTCGAAGCAATGTAGGTGCACTTCAATCCATTGCTCCCAGAGTTCTTGAAGGTAAAGGTTCCGACATAGGTCCCGACTGGCATAGGCCGCAAGTGACGCTGCAGCCAGGCCGCCTCCGCCGGCTCGGTTACCGCGAAGGCACTCGGCGGAGGTGCCGGGAGCGCCACCCCCCGTCCCTGTTCTCGCACCGACTTCAATCGTGCTTCACGTGCCTCGGGCGGATTGAAGTCGGCCCAGCTGAAAGAGGCGCCCGCTGACATATCGGGTGGCACACTACCATCCAGATAAAGGTAGTGAGACACGCGCTCGCGGAGTGAGTCTGCTGCCCCGGAGATCACAAACCCCCCATAGCTATGTCCAACGAGAACGAAGTCACTCAATTCCTCCGTTTCCACCAGAGAAAGAATATCGTCCACATGGGTCTGCAGCGAAATGTCCTTGGAGAAGAGATGCGCGCGGTCCCCCAATCCGGTGAGGCTGGGGGCGAAAACATGATGCCGCCGAGCCCGGAGTAGATCGGCCACACGACGCCAGCACCAGCCCCCGTGCCACGCACCATGCACCAGGACGAAGGTGCGGGGCGTATGGGTGACGCTGGCAGCGGCACTGCTCACCCCGGTCACGGCACCCGTTTTTGCAGCGATATCTGATTTAGGAGAACCTCGCCTTTAATCATGCCGCCAGCCCTCCATTTGCCGATACATCCAAAATGAAGTACTGCATGAGATTCTACACAAAAAATCATCAGTTTACTGCTTTGGGAGCTGGAAGGCAGAACAAATCGCAACATGCCAAGCCTACCCCAAGGTTTACGGCAGAGGCGGGCCTTGTCCCTGTGGGCGGCAACTTTGGTATAATTGGAACATCTATAATTAATCCCCCGCAGGCGGCCCTGTCGGGTCTGACCTGCAGAAAGGATGGCAGATCGATGGTGATTCGAAGCGTCTCAATTGTGCTGACCGCCCTGTTTCTGTCCCTGGGCCTGGTCGCCTGCGAGAAGGAAGGACCGGCCGAGAGGGCCGGAAAGCAGATAGATCAAGGAATCGAGAATACCAAGGATGCCGTTCAGGATGCCTTCCAGGGACAGGGCCCGGCGGAAAGGGCCGGGGAGAAGATCGACAGAGCCATGGAAGGGAAGGAGTGAAAGGAGAGTATCATGACCATGCAATTCAAGATTTCAAATATATCCGTATCGTTACTGGTGTTCCTGCTGGTGGCCGGTTTCGGCCTGCCCACCTGGTCAACCGCCGCGACGGCCAAGGAGATCGATGTCAGCGTCGGAGTCGCCCTGGATCGTTTTTTCCAGGAGGTAGAGGGGGCGAGGGAACTGACCGGACAGGCCAAGGGGCTTCTGGTTATGCCCGGAGTGATCAAGGCCGGTCTGGTGGTCGGGGGGCAGTACGGCGAGGGGGCGCTGCTCATCGACGGCAAGACGGTCGATTACTACAATCTGATCGCCGGATCCTATGGCCTTCAGGTCGGAGCCCAGAAGACTGACATCATCATCGCCTTCATGACCGATGCCGCTCTCGAACAGTTCCGGATCAGCCAGGGCTGGGAAGCGGGAGTGGACGGGAACATCGCCTTGGTCGACACTGGGATGGGAAGGCGGGTCGACACGACCACTCTGCGTGATCCGGTGGTCGGTTTCGTCTTCGGGGTCAAGGGGCTGATGGCCGATCTCTCCCTGAAGGGCGCCAAGTTCACCCGGACCGACAAGAGCCGGTGACCAGACAGTTCCCGGCTCAGCGACTCGCCCTCCGGCAGGATGAATTCCCCGCCGGAGGGTGATCGGGACAGGCTGCTTTATATTCCCGGAGGCGGCGCATGCAGCGTCTCTACATCCCTCGCCCACTCCGTCCCACCGAGCCTCTCCACCAGTTTTGCATCCGCTGTCACTATGGACGTTCGATAGATACGCGCCAAGGCCACGTAAAGCGCATCGTACACCGTGACGCCGGTTTCCAGGGCGATATCCAGGGCGAGTGCCGTAAGCTCCCGGGTCGGTTCGATCCGGAGGGGGAGGGCGGCGATCGCTTCGGCGATCTCCCGGGCCTCCGCCGGGGTCAGTTCCTGCCGGAGGGTTTTCTTCCAGAGGATGTTTCCGGTTTCCGGGTAGAGGAGCTCGGGGGCGAGAAGGTCGAGTTCGCCCGCGGCCAGTCGGGTCAGGAGCGCTGATGCCTGCTCGGAGCCGTGCTCCGGCACGTAGGCCTTGATCAGCACGCTGGCGTCGATCACCACCATCACCGGGAGCGGTCCTCCCTCTGCAGTTCGGCACTGTCGGAAAAGGCGGTCCCCTTGGCGGCGAGCTTTCGCCGGATCTCGGCGGCGCGCTCGGCGATGTCGACCGCCGGCTGGCGGGCGGCGCGCACCAGAATCTCGCTTACTTCCTGCTGCAGGGGGCGGTTGCGGCTCTTGGCCCGGCGTTTGAGTTCGGTGACGACGTCGTCGGGGAGATTGCGAACGAGAAGGTTGCCCATGTTGACCTC
>JACZKF010000563.1 GCA_014860175.1 Desulfuromonadales bacterium
CCCTGTATGCTCCGTACATTGTCGATAACCCCTTCCCGCCCAGCCGCTTTTTCGAGCTGCTGCGTCCGCTGGCCAAAAACTACCGGTTCATCGATACCGAAACGATCCTCCGCGAGGAACTGACCAAAGGGACCAAGGACCTGTACTGGCTCGATGATACCCACTGGAGCTGGAAGGCCTCCGAGGCGATTTTCAGCCGGGAGAGATTTCCCCAGGAAAAGCCTGGCCACGGCTAGTTAAGGCTTGTGCCTCAGGCCCCCTTCGGGTACAATCCGGGGGCATTTTTCTTTTATATTTCAGTGGGAAAGAGCTTTCGCGGCAGATAGATGACCGATCCCTTACGACACCGGGTTGACCTCAAAGAGCTGACTCGCCAAGAGATGACCGAGTTCCTCGCAGGGCTGGGACGCGAACGTTTTCGCGTCGGGCAGCTGATGCGCTGGATCTATCTGCGCGGGGTCACCGATTTTGCCGCCATGACCGATCTGGCCAAGGCGCTGCGGGAAGATCTGGCGCAACGGGCGACGATCTCCGACTGGACGCCGGAAGCGGTGGAAGAGAGCCGCGACGGCACCCGCAAGTATCTTTTTCGTCTGGCCGACGGGGAGACGGTAGAGAGTGTGCGCATCCCGATGGAAGGGGGGCGCAGCACCTTGTGCATCTCCACCCAGGTCGGCTGCGCCATGGGCTGTTCCTTCTGTCTGACCGGCTCCTTCGGGCTGCAGCGCAACCTGAGCGCCGGCGAGATCGTCAATCAGGTCTGCGCCGCCGCTAAGGAAGGGCCGGTCAACAACATCGTCATGATGGGGATGGGCGAGCCGCTGCACAATCTCGACAACGTGGTGCGGGCGCTTCAGATCCTCTATGATGACGACGGTTTCAGCTATGGCCCGCGCAAGGTGACCCTCTCCACCGCCGGCCTGGTGCCGCAGATGCGGGAGCTGGGGGAGCGCATCCGGGTGCAGCTGGCGGTGAGCCTCAACGCCACCACCGACGAAGTCAGGGATCAGCTGATGCCGGTGAACCGCCGCTATCCGCTGGCCGAACTGATGGCCGCCTGCCGCGACTTCCCGCTGCAGCCGCGCCAGCGCATCACTTTCGAGTACATCCTGATTCACGGCATCAACGACTGGCCGGCCGATGCCCGGCGACTGGTCAAGCTGCTGCACGGCATTCGCGCCAAAGTCAACCTCATCCCTTTCAACGCCCATGAGGGGAGCGACTTCCAGCCCCCCACAGGGGAAGCTGTCGAAGCGTTCCAGAGCTATCTGTTGGCCCGCGACATCGTCGCCATTCGCCGCGCCAGCAAAGGGCAGGATATCTCGGCCGCCTGCGGCCAGCTCAAGGGCAAACTCGAAAGAGCCGAAGGCGTGATCAGTAAAGGGCCGAAAGACGTGATCAGTGATAAGTGATGAGTAATATGCAAACGCTTTTACCCATCACATATTACATATTACGCAGTTTGTATTTCAGGAGGTAAGAGCATGACGCAGCCCGCAATTGGGGTCATCGGCGGCAGTGGCCTGTACGAAATCGAGGGGATCGAAGATCTGCAGGAGGTCCGCCTGTCCACCCCCTTCGGCGACCCTTCCGACCTGTTCATCACCGGCACCCTGCAAGGGGTGAGGATGGTGTTTCTCCCCCGCCACGGCCGCGGCCACCGGTTGCTCCCCTCCGAGGTCCCTTACCGGGCCAACATCTGGGGGATGAAGAAACTGGGTGTGCAGCGGATCATCTCCGTGTCGGCAGTGGGGAGCATGAAAGAGGCGATCGTCCCCGGCCAGATCGTTATCCCCGACCAGTTCATCGACCGCACCCAGGGGAAGCGCGCCTCCACCTTCTTCGGCGAGGGGATCGTCGCCCACGTGCAATTTGCCGATCCGCTCTGCCGCGAGCTGTCAAACACTCTGTACCAGGCGGCGCAGGCGGTCGGAGCGACGGTGCACCGGGGGGGGACCTATCTGTGCATCGAGGGGCCGAACTTCTCCACCCGGGCCGAATCGATGCTCTATCGCAGTTGGGGCGTCGATGTTATCGGCATGACCAATATCCCCGAGGCGCGCCTGGCCCGCGAGGCAGAGATCTGCTACGGCACGGTGGCGCTGGCAACCGACTACGACTGCTGGCATCAGGACCATGACGAAGTTTCGGTCGAGGCGGTGATCGCCATCATTCAGCAGAATGTGGCCACCGCCCGTGGTATCATCAAGGCGGCGGCCGTCGGCATGGGGGAGCCAGGGTGCGGCTGCGGTTCGGCCCTGCAGTACGCCATCATGACCAGCCAGGAGAAGATTCCCGTCGCAACCCGCGAAAAACTCGAACTTCTGGTGGGAAAATATCTGAAATAAGGATCGGATCCGCCTTGCGTCGGCCGGATTCATCCCTGTACAATGGCCGAACGCCTGGCGTTTGCGCCTGGGAGGGTTGGACATGAGCATCCTGGTAGTCGGTTCCGTGGCTTTTGATTCGGTGGAGACCCCCTTTGGGCAGGTGGAGGAGGTGCTGGGCGGCTCCGGAACGTTCTTTTCCGCCTCCGCCAGCTTCTTCACCGAGGTAAAACTGGTCGCTGTGGTCGGTGAGGACTTCCCGCCCGAGCATCTGGAATTCCTGCGTCAGCGCAAGGTCGATCTGGCCGGGCTGCAGACCGCCCCCGGACGGACTTTCCGCTGGAAGGGGCGCTACGGTTTCGATCTGAATGAGGCCCACACCCTCGATACCCAGCTCAACGTCTTCGAGTCCTTCTCGCCCCGCCTCCCTGCCGGCTATGAAGACTCCGAGTTCGTCTTCCTGGCCAATATCGACCCGGAATTGCAGCTGGAAGTTCTGCAGCAGGTGCGCCACCCGCGGCTGATCGCCTGCGATACCATGAATTTCTGGATCAGTGGCAAACGCGAAGCGCTGTTGCGCACCCTGGCCAGAGTCGACGCCCTGGTGATCAATGAGGCCGAGGTCCGCCAGTTGGCCGGTGAACCGGGACTGGTGAAGGCGGCCCGGGCCGTCCTGGCCATGGGGCCGAAGACGTTGATCGTCAAACGCGGCGAGTACGGGGTGCTGATGTTCACCGAGCACTCCACCTTTGCCGCTCCGGCCTTTCCCCTGGAGGAGGTCTTCGATCCGACCGGCGCCGGGGACACTTTTGCCGGTGGTCTGATCGGTCATCTGGCCGCCACCCGCAACCTGACCGAGGCCGGCCTGCGCAAAGCGATCGTTTTCGGCAGCGTGATGGCCTCCTTTACCGTCGAAGATTTCAGCCTTAACCGGTTGCGCACGGTCAGCTGGGCCGACATCGAGGCGCGCTACCGCACCGTCAAGCTCCTTACTGATTTCGAGGGGCTCGACTGAGCCTCGAAAAGCTGATTTCCTGCCGTCCATGAAGGAGAAGTTGGTGCGCAGAACGTTGTCTTTGCTCATCCTGGGGACGGTGCTTTTCGGCTGTGCCGGTCCGGCCGGACAGACCAGAGGAGGGCAGACCCACTACCTCCTCGGGGTCTCCTACCTGCAAGAGCAAAACCCCACTCTCGCCCTCAATGAGTTCCTGCAAGCCGAGGCTTTCGATTCTCAGGACCCCGAGATCCAGGCTGCCCTTGGGCAGACCTATCAACTGAAGAAGGCCTATGCCGAAGCGGAGAAACATTATCTGCGGGCCCTTAGGCTCAAGCAGAACGATCCACAGATTCAAAACAACCTGGCCTCGCTTTATCTCGACATGCAGCGCTGGGATGATGCCATCCGCTATTTCCGCCAGGCGGCCGGCAACCTCCTGTTCACCCGGCAGGTGCTGGCGTTGACCGGAATCGGCTATGCCCATCAGCAAAAAGGTGAACACCTGGAAGCGGTGGTGGTCCTGCAGAAGGCATTGGAGCAAAATGCCAATGCGGCGCGGACCCGCTTCCTGCTCGGCGAAAGCTATTATGCCCTCGGTAATACCGACTTGGCGGCGCAGGAATACCGCCGGGCTTTGCACGCGGCTCCGGACTATGTTCAGGCCCATTTCCGGCTGGGGCTTGCCTATGTGAAGTTGGGTGACAAGGAACTGGCGGCGGCCTCGTTGCGCGAGGTGGTCCGCCTGGCCCCCGGTACGGATCTCGGGGAGCAAGCGATCAGCTATCTTAGGATTATCAAATGATGGTACAGGAAATGAATACTGCCAACAGTGCCGAGAAGTCGACCATCGGCCAGATGCTCAAAGCCCGGCGCCAGGAAAGAGGTCTAACCATCGAGGGGTTGGCTGACCTGACCCGGATCCGCCGCAACTTTCTGCTGGCCCTGGAGGACGATCGTTTCGACAACTTCCCGGGTGATGCTTATCTCACCGGTTTTCTGCGTGTTTACGCCTCAGCCCTGGGGCTGGATCCGGAGCAGTTGAAGACTCGCTATTTCGAGCAGGTCGGTCGAAGCAGTGACCATTCGGCCAAGTTGCCGGTGCTGGTCAATTCCCCTTGGCCCAAGGGGCGTCGGCGGAAAAAAGGGAACTCCTGGACCTGGCTGGCGGTTATTGTCCTGGTCGTTGTCGCTCTTGCCCTGGTCAGCCTGACCTTGCCGGAGACCAAACCGACCCCCCCCGCTTCGGCGGCAGGCGCACCGGCGCTCAGCCCCGCTCCCCCGGTAGCACCAACGGGCGCAGGCGAGCCTTCCGCTCCACCCATGCCGTCGCCGGCTGACGGGTCGGCCGCCCCGACCCCGGAAGTCACGGTGGATACCGCCGGCTCCCCCCTGACTTTCTCCTTTGCCGGCAATGCCGAGGTGCGCCTGCAGGCCCTCGGGCCGAATCGGATCGAGGTCCGCTCGGACAGCCGCCCGGTGCAGAATTACAACCTGACTGCGGCCGCGGTCCTGAGCTGGAAAGTGCAGAACAAGGCCCACATCCGGATGGACGATCCGGCAGCGGTCAAGATCTGGCTCAACGATCAGCCCCTTGATCTGAACGGCCGAAGCGAATTCTTTCTTCAGGGGACCGCCGTCAGCGGCGGCTGATCCGATGACCAGGGTCAGCGGCTCCCCAGGCGCCCAGCCGCGCCAGCGCTTCGCCCCGGACCTCGATGACCCCGGGATTCACCCCCTGGTCGAGGCGGTACAGCTGGCCGCCGGCCCCGAGCCTTTCGATCTGGCCATCGTTCTTGGCTCCGGGCTGGGGGCGGTCGCCAGCCAGGTCGAAGCCGCAACCAGCTTCCCCTATGGCGATTTTTCCTGCTTTCCGCCGGCCACCGTGGCCGGCCATGCCGGTCGACTGATCGCCGGCCGTCGCTGCGGCTGGCGGGTGTTGCTGTTCCAGGGGCGTTTTCATCTCTACGAAGGGCATGATGCCTGGCAGGTGAGCCTGCCGGTTCGACTGGCGCACCGACTCGGTTGCCGGCGGCTGCTGCTGACCAACGCGGCAGGTGGTATCCGGTCCGAGTTTGCCCCCGGCGATTTCATGTTCATCACTGACCACCTGAACCTCCTTGGTGCTAATCCGCTGCGGGGGCTGGCCGCCGACACCTTCCTCGATCTCACCCGGACCTACTGCTGCCAACTTCTCTCCCCTCTGCGCCAGTTCGCCCAGCGGCAGGGGATCGCGCTGCACCAGGGGGTCATTGCCGCTCTCCCCGGGCCGTCGTACGAGACCCCGGCCGAAATTCGCATGCTGCGCCTGCTCGGTGCCGACGCCGTGTCGATGTCGACGGTACCGGAAGCGATCATGGGGCGATTCCTCGGGATGCAGGTGGCTGGACTGTCTCTGATCGCCAACGCCGCTGCCGGTCTGACGCCCCGGCTCCTGACGCATCAGGAAGTTCTCGACACGGGGGAACGAAGCGTGCAGCAGTTAAATGCCCTGGTCGACGGGCTGATCAGCATTTGGCAGTCAGACGCGCTGCCGGAAACTGCCGAAAATTCATTTTAACCAGTTGTTATAATTCATCTTTTTCTTGGTAGCCGCTTGACAGGTCACGGCCGGATGCTAGACTTGGGAAAAATCCTGCAGCGAGGCGTGTTTTGGGGCAGATGAGCAAACGTATTCTGATCGTTGACGATGAAGAAAATGCCCGTTTTGGACTGAGTAAACTCCTTGGTCAGGAAGGGTATGAGGTCCATGGGGTCGCCAACGGCTACGAGGCCCTCGATTTTCTCCGGCGCCGGGAGGTGAACCTGGTCATCAGCGACATCAACATGCCGGAGATGAATGGCTTGGCCTTCCTGCGCGAGCTCAACCGGCATTATCCTGGGACCCATGTCATCATGATCACCGCCTTCGGTGGCGTTGAATCCTACCTGGAGGCGATGAATCTCGGTGCCTTCGAATATATCCACAAGCCAGTCAAACTGGATGAGCTCAAATCGGTCATGCGGAAGATATTCGAGAATGGCAGCCTGAGTATTTCATAAGTAGGGGAGGCACTATGAAAGAGTTTAGGACCATCCTGTTCGCCACCGATTTTTCGGAGAGTTCGGATTACGCCTTCCAGTATGCCTTCTCCCTGGCCAAAAAATTCAACGCTCGCCTGGCCGTGGTTCATGTGATCAATGAGCCGGTCGACCTGCGGGGATTTTATGTCCCGCACATCTCCTTCGACAAACTGGAAGAAGAAATCGAGGCCGGGGCGCAGAAGATGATGGAGAAATTCTGCCGTACCCACATCCGTGACTACGATAACTACGAAACCTTTATCCTTCCCGGGATCCCCTATGACGAGATCATCAGGCAAGGGGCGGAACTGGCGGCCGATCTGGTGGTGATGGCGACCCACGGCCGCACCGGTCTCGATCACATGCTCTTTGGCAGCACCGCCGAGAAGGTGGTTCGCAAGTCGCCTATTCCGGTGATGACCATCCGCAAGCCCTAATTAAACCCCGAGCCAATCAAAGTGGAGAGAAAAGGCGGCTGCGGCCGCCTTTTCCTATTGCGTTTCGGAGGGGGGATTATCCTTGTCAAAAAAGCTGGGCGGCGATATTCTACGGGCGTTTTGACCTGCTTTTCACGAACGGAAGATTCCATGCCTGAAAAGATTCTGGTTGTTGACGACGAGAGGATCATTCTCGAACTCACTTCCATGATCCTGCGCAGCAAGGGGTACCAGGTGCTGACGGCCGAAAGTGGCCGCGAGGGGTTGGCCAAGGTCGAGCAGGCAGCGCCGGCGGTGGTCCTGCTCGATTACATGATGCCGGTGATGGACGGCATGACCGCCCTGCG
Organism: Desulfuromonadales bacterium; assembly: GCA_014860175.1. Classification (GTDB taxonomy): domain Bacteria; phylum Desulfobacterota; class Desulfuromonadia; order Desulfuromonadales; family JACZKF01; genus JACZKF01. The sequence goes on from JACZKF010000563.1 coordinate 7,169, forward strand.
GCAGATCCGCGAGCGGTTCCCCGATACCTATGTCATCATGTTCACCGGCAAGGGGAGCGAGGAGATCGCCGTCGAGTTGATGAAGGCCGGGGCCTCCGACTATATCCTCAAGCCGTTCAACAACCAGGACCTGATCGAACGCATCGAGCACGTTTTGCGCTTGCGGCGCATCGAGCTGCAGAATCGTGAGCTGCAGGCCGAACGCGAGCGTCTGCTGCAAGAGATCGAGCAGTGGAACCGCGAACTGGAGCGGCGGGTGGAAGAAAAAACCCAGGCCCTGGAGCGGGCCCATGCCGAGATCGTCCAGGCCGAAAAACTCGTCACTCTGGGGCATCTTTCCGCCGGCATGGCTCACGAGATCCGCAATCCCCTCAATTCGATCAGCCTGTTTGCCCAGATTCTCAAGTCGGCCCTGGAGGACGATGCCGAGCAGGTAACCTACGCCGACAAGATCATCAAGGAGGTCGACCGCATCGACGATATCCTGATCAAGGTTTTGGCTACCAGCAAGCGGCCGCGCTATGATCTGCAGATCGTCTCGGTGGCCGAGGTTATCGAACACGCCTTGGAAAAGATTGCCGACCAGCTGCTGGTCCAGCGGATCGAGGTGGAGAAAGACCTCTCTGCCATGGTGCCGCAGATCCTGGCCGATGCGACGGAGATCGAGCAGATTTTTTCCAATCTGTTCACCAACTCCCTGCATGAAATGCCTGCGGGGGGTCGTCTGAGCATTCGGCTGGCCAACGACAACCAGAATCTGATCATCGACGTCTCCGACTCGGGCGGCGGGATCCCTCCGGAGAACATGAACAAGATTTTCGAGCCCTTTTTCACGACCAAGGCCAAAGGGACCGGCTTTGGCCTCTCGGTGGTATTGCGGATCGTCAAGACCTACGGGGGACGGATTTCGGTGCAAAGTCAACCCGGGCAGGGGACGGCCTTCCGGATCAATCTGCCGCTGACATCCGCCATGGCGGGGGGCTGACCGGACCGGCTGTATGCTGCGCCTGCGGGACATCACCTTGACCCTGGAGGAGGACGAATCGATCCTCCCCGGGAAAATCGCCGCTGAGCTCGAGATGGACGCCGGCCTGCTGCGAGAGCTGCGGGTGGTCCGGCGGGGGATCGACGCCCGGCGCAAGTCGCGGATCCTGCGGATTTTCACCGTCGAATTCACCCTTCCCGATGAGGCGGCGCTGCTCGCCCGGCACCGGCATCCACGGCTGGAAGCGGTCGCTGAGCCGAGTCTGCCGACCCCCACCCGCCTTCAACCCGGCTGCCGGGCTCTGGTCGTCGGAATGGGGCCGGCCGGCCTCTTCGCCGCCTTGGATCTGGCTGGCCGTGGCGTCGCTGTCACTTTGATCGAGCAGGGAAGCCCGGTGCAGGAGCGGGTGGCCGATGTGCGCCGCTTTTGGAGTGGCGGCAGGCTTGACGTCGACAGTAATGTCCAGTTCGGCGAAGGCGGGGCCGGGACCTTCTCCGACGGCAAGTTGACGACCCGCCTGAATCACCCCTGGACCCGTCTGGTTCTGCAAACCCTGGTCGACTGCGGGGCACCGGATGATATTCTGGTGCAGGCCAAACCGCATATCGGCACCGACCGGCTGCGCCTGGTACTGATCCGTTTTCGCCAGCGTCTGCAGCATTCGGGAGTCGACATCCGCTTCCATACCCGTCTTACCGGGCTGGCGGTGGCGGGGGGC
>JACZKF010000564.1 GCA_014860175.1 Desulfuromonadales bacterium
GGGGCGGGGTACTGCTCGCGGTCCTCTTTCTGGCCGCCATGTCCGTTCTGTTTTTCCTCTGATGGGTGGTCCAACTTCGAACCCGCCGCCCCCTGACCGGTGGCGCGACCGGAGATCCTCATGACTAAATTTCTTCTGGCCCTCGACTGCTCCGCTCACTCCCAGCGCGCTGCCGACTACTTGGCACGCCTGGCCCCCGCCCTGGGCGATAGCCAGGTGGTCCTCTTCTCGGTCCTGACCGGCGTCCCTTACACCGAGGCGGAAATGGCCGACAACCCGCCGCCGGCCGAAGTCCACGGAGATGTCGATTACCAGCAGGAAATTACCGCCGCCCGCGCTTTTCTCGAAGAAGTCCGCGATCGACTTCAGGCGGCCGGATTTGCCGCCGAACGGCTGCAGGTGCAGTTGAGCCCGGTGCGGCGCGGCATTGCCCAGGACGTCTTCGATGCGGCGGTCGAAAACGGCTGCACGACCATCGTCGTCGGCCGACGGGGGATGTCCCGCGTGCGCAAGCTGTTGTTGGGGAGCGTCAGTAAACACCTGGTGCACCACGCCGGCGCCATGACGGTCTGGGTGGTGGCCTAGGGGCCTTGGTCCCCCGCATGTTCTCCCTCTATATCCACGTCCCGTTCTGCCGGCGCAAATGCCCCTACTGCGACTTCTACTCGGTGCCTGCCGAGGCTGCGGCTCTTGCCGACTATCCGGCTCTTCTCTGCCGTCATCTGGAGCTGACCGATAAAGAGGACTGGTCCGGACCCGTCGAGACCATCTTTTTCGGCGGCGGAACCCCCTCGTTGCTCCCTCCGGCGGCCATTGCGGCCGTCCTGACCAGGACCGCTTCCCTCTTCGGTCTTTCCGCCGACGCTGAAATCACCCTCGAAGCCAACCCCGGAACGGTGACTCCGGCCACTTTGGCCGGCTACCGAACCGCTGGCGTCAACCGGATCTCTCTCGGTATCCAGTCGCTGCAATCCGAACAGCTCCAGCGCCTCGGTCGCATCCACTCGTCCCAGGACGCCCGGCAGGCGGTCGCTTGGGCCCGGCAGGCAGGCTTCGACAACCTGAGCTGCGACCTGATGTTCGCCCTGCCGGGGCAGAGTGCGGCCGCCCTGCAGCAAGAAATCGGCGCCTTTCTCGACCTCGACCCCGATCACCTCTCCTGCTACGGCCTGAGCCTGGAAGAGACGACCCCTTTTTACCACCTGCACCGGGCGGGTGGCCTCGCCTTGCCGGATGACGAACTGTACCGCCAGCACTATCTGGAGTTGCATGAGACGTTGCAGGGGGCCGGCTTTGACCATTACGAAATCGCCAATTTCGCCCGCCCGGAGCGCCAGTGCCGGCACAACCTGACCTATTGGCGCCGCCGCGGCTATCTCGGGATCGGCGCCGGGGCGCACTCCTTTCACCAGCGCAACTGGGGGAGGCGGCTGGCGGTCCCCTCTGACCTCCCCGCCTATGCCACCGCCCTCGATCGCGGCAGCGACCCCAGCCAGGAGATCGAGAGTTTCGATCGGCTGGGAGCCATGAGTGAGACCCTGTACCTGGGGCTGCGCACCGCCGAAGGGGTGGCAGAAGAGTCTTTTCGAGACCGCTTCGGGTTGGGAGTGGCGGCGGCCTTCCCGGCGGCGCTCCGGCAGGCGGGCCCTCGCCTCGCCCTGCGGGAAGGATCTTGGCGCCTCGATCTGCAGGGGTGGCTGCTCTTCGACCATCTCATTTCCCCCTTTCTCTGAAAAATCCTCAAGGTTTCCCGACCCCTCGACCCTTGACAAAGAGAGAGGGGGTTGTTATCTTGTACCAGTGTTAGCACTCAGGCAAAGGGAGTGCTAACCACGGCCGGATTTTCCGGCTTGTTTTTTGGGGCCACATTTATGCTGGGTGAAGAGCTCAATGAGCGAAGTCGACGGATTCTCGAAGCTCTCATCGAGGATCATATCGAGTCGGCAGAGCCGGTCGGTTCCCGGACCATAACCCGTCGCCACCAGCTCGGCGTCTCCCCGGCCACCGTGCGCAATGTCATGGCGGACCTGGAGGAGATGGGGTATATCTGTGCCCCCCACACGTCAGCCGGCCGGATACCGACCGAAAAAGGGTATCGCTTCTATATCGATTCTCTGCTGCAGGTCCGGCAGCTCAGCCAGGCCGACCAGCAGCGCATTGAACAGCACTATCGGCTCAAGGGGATGCGGGTGGAGGAAGTCTTGCGTGAGGCAGGCAAGGTCCTCTCCTCCATCTCCCACTACACCGGTCTGGTTCTCGCTCCGCGGTTCACCAGCACGGTCTTTCGGCACATCGAATTCATCCGACTCTCCAGTGGCCGGGTGCTGGCTATTCTGGTCACCCGCTCGGGAACCGTGCAGAACCGGCTGGTGGAGTTGGAAGAAGACCTCCGGCAGGGGGAACTGGAGCAGATGACCAACTATCTGAACCGGACCCTCACCGGCCTCACCATTCAGGAGGTGAGGGCCAGGATTCTCCAGGAGATGGCCGAGGAGAAGGCGCTCTACAGCAGTCTGTTGACGCAGGCTCTGCAGCTCTCCCGCCAGCTGTTCCAGGATGAAGCCGCCGGTGAGGTCTTTATCGAGGGGGCGGCCAACATCTTTGAACAGCCGGAGTTCGCCGATCTGGAGCGGATGAAGCGCCTGTTTCGGGCTTTCGAGCAGAAAAGCCGTCTGGTGGCGCTGCTCGACAAGAGCCAGCAAGCCGAAGGGGTGCAGATTTTCATCGGCGCCGAAAGCGAATACAGCGAGATCGAAGGGTGCAGCCTGGTCACGGCGTCCTACTCGAACCGTCTGGGGACCATCGGTACATTGGGGGTCATCGGCCCGACCCGCATGCCTTATTCGCTGGTGATTCCGATCGTCGACTACACGGCCCGGCTGGTGAGCAAATTACTCGAAACGGATAATCGATAGGAGAGAGCAACGGTGGCAAAAAAGAAGAAAAACGAAGAAACCGACCACCCCGAGGCGTCGTCGGCCAGCGCCGTAGAGGCGGGTGCCGGGGGAGCAGAGGAGACGACCGTCCCACCGCCTCCCCCCGCTCTCGAGGAAGAGCTGGCGGCGGCCCGCGCCACGGCCGGCAAGAACTGGGACCTTTACCTGCGTTCCCAGGCCGAGCTCGACAATTATCGCAAACGGGCTCAGCGCGACCGGGAAGATCTGCAACGCTTCGCCAACGAAGCGATCCTGCGGGAGGTCCTGCCGGTGCTCGACAACCTGGAGCGGGCGGTGGAGCATGCGTCCGGCGACCAGGGGGGAGAGGCGCTGCTGCAAGGGGTGCAGCTCACCCTCAGCCAGCTTCAGAAAGTCCTGGAAAAGTTTGGCGTGCGGCCGATCCAGGCCGTCGGGGAGCCGTTCGATCCCGCCCGGCATGAAGCGATCGGCCAAGTGGAGAGCCGGCAGCTCCTCCCCAATACCGTCGCCCAGGAGTTGCAAAAGGGGTATCTGCTCAACGACCGCCTGCTGCGCCCGGCCATGGTGATGATCGCTCGGGCCGCCACCGAAGGGCCGGCCGTCGACTGATCTTGCGGAAAAACTAACGACTCAGATACTAACTCAGAGAACGAGGAGGATAAAGATATGGCTAAGGTGATCGGTATCGACCTGGGAACCACCAACTCGGTTGTCTCCGTCATGGAAGGTGGCGAACCGGTGGTGATCGCCAACTCGGAAGGGGCGCGCACCACCCCGTCCATCATCGCCTTTACCGAGAGTGGCGAGCGGCTGGTCGGACAGCAGGCCAAGCGCCAGGCGGTAACCAATCCGGAGAACACCCTGTTCGCCATCAAGCGGCTGATTGGCCGCAAATTCGACAGCGAGACGGTGAAGAAGGACATCTCCCTGGTGCCGTACAAAATCGTTCAGGCCGACAACGGGGACGCTTGGGTAGAGGCCAGGGGCAAGCGCTACAGCCCGCAGGAGATCTCGGCGATGGTGCTGCAGAAAATGAAGCAGACCGCCGAGGACTATCTCGGGGAGCCGGTGACCGATGCGGTTATCACCGTGCCGGCCTACTTCAACGACTCGCAGCGCCAGGCGACCAAGGACGCCGGCAAGATCGCCGGCCTCAACGTGCTGCGCATCATCAACGAGCCGACCGCCGCCGCCCTGGCGTACGGGCTCGACCGGAAAAAAGAAGAGAAGGTCGCGGTCTTCGATCTCGGCGGCGGCACCTTCGATATTTCGATTCTGGAACTCGGGGATGGCGTCTTCGAAGTCAAGGCGACCAACGGGGACACTTTTCTCGGTGGCGAAGATTTCGATCAGCGCATCATCGATTATGTGGCCGACGAGTTCAAGAAAGAGCAGGGGATCGATCTGCGCCGGGACAAGATGGCCCTGCAGCGGCTCAAGGAAGAGGCCGAGAAGGCGAAATGCGAGCTCTCCTCCTCGATGGAGACCGATATCAATCTTCCCTTCATCACCGCCGACGCCTCCGGCCCCAAGCATCTGCTGATCAAGCTCTCCCGGGCTAAACTGGAGAGCCTGGTCGGCGACCTGCTGGACAAGCTGGTCGGGCCGTGCCGCACCGCCCTCAAGGACGCCGGCCTCTCCGCTTCGGAGATCGATGAGGTGATTCTGGTCGGCGGGCATGATCCGGATGCCGGCGGTGCAGAAGCGGGTCCAGGAGATTTTCGGCAAAGTGCCCAACAAGGGGGTCAACCCCGACGAGGTGGTGGCTATCGGCGCCGCCATTCAGGGGGGGGTGCTCAAGGGGGAAGTCAAAGACGTGCTGCTGCTCGACGTCACCCCGCTCTCCCTCGGCATTGAGACCCTCGGTGGGGTGATGACCAAGATCATCGAGAAGAACACCACCATCCCCTGCAAGAAGAGCCAGGTCTTCTCCACGGCCGCCGATAACCAGCCGGCGGTGTCGGTGCATGTCCTGCAAGGGGAGCGGGAGATGGCACCCGACAACAAGACCATCGGCCGGTTCGAACTGGTCGGTATCCCCCCCGCCCCCCGTGGCATGCCGCAAATCGAGGTGACCTTCGACCTCGACGCCAACGGGATCCTCCATGTCTCCGCCAAAGACCTGGGGACCGGCAAGGAGCAG
>JACZKF010000565.1 GCA_014860175.1 Desulfuromonadales bacterium
CTCCAGAGCTTCCAGCAGCGCCGCATAAAAGGGGCTGTCGCTGCCGGCCCACACCCAGGGGAGCTCCGCCACCTCCGGCCAGTCGAGGCGGTGGACGGCGCCCGCCAGCCGGCCCGGGATGACCAGGCAGACCCGCACCCGGTCGAGCAGCAGGTGCTGGAGGTCGGCATCGGGGGCATCGCCGTAGAAAAAAGCCAGGTCGACTTCCCCCTGGCGCAGCATGGGGGCGGTGCGGGCGGTCTGGCTGGTGCGAAAAGAGACGCTCAGCTCCGCATGCAGCAGCGACAGGCGGCGGTTGATGGCGCTCACCCGCAGGAAGCCCGGATCGGCATTCAGGCCGATGGCCACCGCTTCCCCCACCCCCTGGTGCAGCGCCATCGCCCGGGCGCGCAGCTTGTTGGCGGCTTCGAGCATCCCCTCGGCCAGGGTAAACAGCTCCCGTCCCGGCTCGGTCAGCGCCATCCCCCGGGCGGTGCGGGTGAACAGGGTCAATCCCAGCTCCCCTTCGAGCAGGCGCAGCTGGCTGGAGAGGGCCGATTGGCTCAGGTGCAGCTTCTCGGCGGCCCGGGTCAGGTTGCGCTCCCGGGCGATAACGACGAACGATTTCAGCTGGTAAAGTTCCATTTGCGTTAGCGTTCGAAAAAATCGAACACACCCTTTCAAAAGATGAATTGGATCTTTGGCGCTAAATCATGTAAATACGTGGGGAAATTACCATGCCCATGAGCATAGCAAAAAAGCGGAATTTCGAAAATATTTATCAGAGGAGAATTCCCATGTTCGGACTCGAAGGAGGGGCGGTGCCGGCGGCATTCGTTTTGACCGTTCTCAGCGCCGCCCTGTGCGTGGTTTATGGGGCGGTGAACTGGAATCGCGGCGGGGTGACGGAGGAGGAGTTGGCCCGTCAGGAGATCTGGGACGGGGAAGAGAAGCAGATCGAGGATAAGCTCTAGCGATGAGTATTCCGCTGCTGACCACCGTCGTCCTGATCTACCTGGCCGTTATCGCCTGGCTCTCCCTCAGGGCCTGGCGCACCACCCACAATGCCTCCGACTACATGGTGGCCGGCCGCCGCTGCCACCCCTTCGTCATGGCCATGTCCTATGGCGCCACCTTTATCAGTACTTCAGCCATTGTCGGCTTCGGCGGCGCTGCCGCCGTCTTCGGCATGAGCCTGCTGTGGTTGACCTTTCTCACCATCTTCATCGGCGTTTTCATCGCCTTCGTTTTTTTCGGCCGGCGCACCCGGGTGATGGGATTGAACCTCAATGCCCACACTTTCCCCGAATTTCTAGGTCAGAGATTTCAATCCCGAGGGCTTCAAGGGGCGGCGGGGCTGCTGATCTTCATCGCCATGCCGCTGTACGCCAGCGTGGTGCTGATGGGGGGGGCAAAATTCGTCGCCGAGATCCTGGCCATCGACTACAACGCGGCCCTGTTCTTCCTCACCGCCATCGTCGCGGTCTACGTCGTCATGGGGGGGATCAAGGCGGTGATGTACACCGACGCCTTCCAGGGGAGCATCATGTTTACCGGCATGGTAACCCTGCTGGTCATCACCTACTACAAGCTCGGTGGCATCACCATCGCCCACCAGCGACTGTCGGACATGAAGGAGCTCGCCATTCAGGCCTTCGGTGCCAAGGGGCACACCGGCTGGACCTCCTTTCCGACCCTCGGTTCGGAGTACTGGATGGTGGTGGTCACCACCATCATCCTCGGGGTCGGTATCGGTGTGCTGGCCCAACCGCAGCTGGTCGTACGGTTCATGACGGTGAAAAGCGATCGGGAGCTGAACCGGGCGGTCCTCATCGGCGGTATCTTCATCATGGTCGCGGTCGGGGTTGCCTTCATCATCGGTCCGCTCGCCAACGTCTTTTTCTACTACGACAACCCGGCGACCCAGGGGCAAATCGCTCTGACGGCGGCCGGTCGCAATGTCGACCAGATCATCCCGATGTATATCAGCCAGGCGATGCCGCAGTGGTTCACCGCCATCTTCATGGTGACCTTGCTGTCGGCGGCCATGAGCACCCTCAGCTCGCAGTTCCATACCATGGGAACTTCGCTGGGGCGCGACCTGTACGAAAGCGCCCTGGGGCGCCGCGGTAATTCAATGCTGATCAACAAAATCGGCGTGCTGGTGGCCATCATTCTCAGCTATCTTCTCGCCTGGGGACTGCCGGTTTTCTTCGAAGGGGGGACGGCCATCATCGCCCGGGGGACCGCCATCTTCTTCGGCATCTGCGCGGCCGCTTTCCTGCCGATGTATTTCGGCGCCCTCTATATCCGGCGGATGACTCTGGCCGGCGCTTTCGCCGGATTTGCCACCGGAATCGCGGTCAGTCTGTTTTGGATTCTGTTCGTCCATCTGGCCGAATCGAAGCCGCTGCTGATCTGCCGGGCTCTGTTCGGGGTCGACTCCCTGGCGGCGGGCAGTATCTGGGCGGCGGTCGATCCTCTGGTGGTCGCCCTGCCGGCCTCACTCCTCGCGACTGTTCTGCTCAACGGTCGCGGCAGGCAGGTTGCCGAACCATTTCTGCAGAAATGCTTCCGCAACGTCCGGTAACCGGGGCGGTAAAGAGAAGGGGGCGGAAGAAAAAAACTTGCTTTTCGTTTCCCCCCTGGTATATATAGGAAAAGATCGTTTGTGTAGCTGTTAAGACTGTAAGGCTTAAAAGCCTCTGATCCGAAGCAAAACGCACAGACACAGGGTCTGTGCGTTTTTTTTGAGGGTGTCTTCCACTGCACGACAAAAAACCGACCCGAACAGGGTCAGAGGAGCAAGTCACATGGCACAAGGTATGGTTAAATGGTTCAACGACGCGAAAGGTTTCGGTTTCATCGCTCAGGATGATGGGCCCGACGTCTTCGTTCACTTCTCCGCCATCGGCGGCGACGGATTCAAATCCCTTGCCGAAGGTCAGCGGGTCAGCTTCGACGTGCAGCAGGGCCCCAAAGGTCCCCAGGCGGCCAACGTTCGCCTTCTGTAAGCTGCTCGTTCAGTTTTGACTCAAAAGCCCCGGGGGGAACCCCGGGGCTTTTTTACTAACCGGACACGGTGACCATCCGCATGGAAGAGTTCCTCCTCAGTCACGGCCTGCCGGCCCTGTTCGTGCTTAGCTTCCTGGCTGCGACCCTGCTCCCTCTCGGTTCGGAGTGGCTGCTGGCGGCCCTGCTGCTCAAAGGGGTCGATCCGCTGTGGAGCGTCACCCTGGCCACCGCCGGCAACACCCTGGGGGCGATGACGACCTATGCGATCGGCGTGTGGGGGGGGCCGCTGCTGATCGGCCGGCTGCTGCGCATCGACCTGGCGACCCGCCAGCGCGCCGAGCGATTCTATCACCGTTTCGGCTCCTGGTCGCTGCTCCTGTCCTGGCTGCCGGTGATTGGTGACCCTCTTTGCCTGGTCGGGGGGGTGTTGCGGGT